>JBEBTM010000222.1:0-7291 GCA_040393745.1 Thermogutta terrifontis
GGCGGTGACAACGCGGCCCGGATCTGGAATATCGAAACCGGTCGCGTCGTCCGTACTTTCAAGGGCCACACGGATCGCGTCAACCAGGCCGTTTACACTCCCGACGGCAAACGCATCCTCACCGCGAGCGACGATAAGACGGTCCGCGTCTGGGACGTCGACACAGGTCGAGAGATTTACAAACTGGCCGAACATCTCGACATGGTCAAATGCGTCGCTGTGCATCCCGAGGGAAAAACGGCGGTTTCCGGCAGCCGGGACTGTACCTTTACACGCTGGAATCTTGAAACGGGAAAACCCTCGGGCATGAAGCGGGCCCATAAGAGTACGGTAACGTCCATCGTTTATTCCAAGGACGGCAAGATGATCGTCACGGGCAGCCGGGATATGACGGTTCGTCTCTGGGCCGCCGATTCCGCGAAGTGGGTCGCCGAGTTCGGGGGCCAATCCACCGAAGAAGGCCACGTCGGTTCGATCTCTTCCGTTGCCATTTCGCCGAACAACCGCATGATCCTTTCCGGCGGTATGGACACGACGGTTCGGCTCTGGGAAACGAAGACGGGCATCCAGCTTCTGTGCACCTGGAGAACGATCAAGCAACCGATCTATTGCGTTACGTTTTCTCCCGACGGCACGAAAATTCTGGCCGGCAGCGGTGATTTCAACGCCCGGGTCTGGGACATCAAAACCGGCGAAGAGGAACTGCGCATCCGCGGCGACGGCATGCAATCGGTCCTCGGCGTCGCCTATTCTTCCGACGGCAAAACCATCGCCACGGCCGGCCGGGATAAAATCATCCGCCTCTGGACCTACCCGCGATAATCCTGCGGCAATGGGATTGCAACCGAGTTCCCGCTCGCCGGGATTCGCCGCAAAAAAACGAGCTGCGACCACAGAACATCATGGACAGCGAACAACTCCAAAAACAATTCGAGGATTTATGCGGCGAATGCCGGGAACTCGTTTTGAAAAACAGGCATCGATCCGCATTCCGCAAGATCACCGAAGCCAAGCGATTCGCTAAAACCCACGGTATGCTTTCGGCGTATCTTTTCGCCTGCAAGCTCTTGATCAGCGCCGCTGGGAGCTTGCATGAACCCGACATCGGCATCGAAAACGCCGTGGAACAGATCGCGATTCTGGAAAGCGAAGATAAAGCACGAAAATTCCGACGCGACTTCGATCCCGACGAATATGCTTGGTGCGTCCATCATTATACGGCCCAGGCCTACCTTGATTTGGCGTCCCAGACGGCCCTGAAGTTCGGCTTCAATTCACCTCTGGTTCACGGCACCATCGACGATGGCATCCACATCTGTCGCCGGACGAACAACCTGGCCTTCATCGACGAATTCCGCGTCTTCGCCAACTACATGGCCGTGGCCGCCGGTGATTACGATACCGCCGAATATTACGCCCGCCAGGCGATCAACAACTCGACCGGCGAATATGCCGAGTATGATTCCCTGTTCGGTTATCGCACACTCATCTGGATTTACCTGCGACAAGGCCGATTCAACGCCGCCCTGCAAACGCTGGATCGGGCCGCCCTGACCGCAAAGGATTTCGAGGACAAAAACTGGCTTGGAAACACCTTTTACCGGTGGATCGAACTATTGCTCGTCCTCACGGGACGGGACGGGGAATTGTCGCGACGACTCCAAGATTTCGGCTTGGATCCCGGTCTCCGTGAACGACCCGTCCGCGATGAAGATCCGGCCAACTGGATCGATTTCGCGGTCAACGAGGTCGTCAAGCTGATTCTGCACGGTAATTTACCGGAAGCGATCGAGCGGATCACCGAGGAAGACCGCCAACTCCTGGCGAACCATTGTCTTTGCGAATGGTACGAAATCCGGTACAAACGAATTTCTTTGCTCCTGATGGCGCGTGAACAGGGTTTGCCCGTTGCTGAAAACATCGAAGAACTTGCCGCCGACCTCCGCCGCCGGGCCGAAAAACAGTGCCACTGGAGTGTGATCCAAACGCTTGATTCCCTTTTTCCCCTCAGAGTGAAACTCAACCCGCTGGGAATCCCCTTTCCTATCGACCTGGGGTTCTTCGCCACACCGGGCACCCCGCTTTCACAAGCCCGATTCGACTTGAACGAACCTTTGGATGAAACAACGTTGTTTGCGCCGGATGATGTTACGAAAAAAGATGACGCCCGGGAAAAGTCGCGATTGGAACTCGAAGCCGAATCCTGGTTCGAACAGCTTGAACCGATCTGGGGCCAACTTCGGGAATTCGAGTACGAAAAAGACGGGACATCGCAGGAGCCCTTCCCGCTTGAAGCGGAGTTGTCCGCCGTGGAAGAGGAGATTTACGACAAAATATTTGCACATAAACCTGGCGAACCGATCACCGAAGACGAATTCGCCGCCCTTTCCCGGTCGATTCTCTGGATGAAACGCATCCAAACGCCCGAGCGACTCCGTGCGGCTTGGGATTGGCTCCGTGCCTTTGTCGAACATTTCCCCCGGCGAGGCCGCCCCTTGGCCATACTGGCTTATCACGCCTTTTTCTATCGCCAATATGCCGAAAAGCTTTTACTCGATCCCACGTCGCTCGGTTTGCCCGATGTCGAGGAACTGATCGAACTGGCTCTCAAAGCGATGGAGCTTGAACCGAACCGAACCGATGTGGCAACGACCGCGGGTGTGATCTTGTGGAGTTTCAACCGGCATCGCGATGCCCAGCGCTGTTTTGCCCGGGCCTGCCAGTTGGACCGCCTCAACGTCCACGCCACGGGCTCTTTGGCTTCGCTGTACGAAATATCGGGCCGTCCCCACGACGCCTTGGCCGTGTACGATCTTTACATGCGGGCCGGAGGCCGAAATACCGGGATTTTTCGTGAGGCGATGCAGTTGGCTTTTCGCGAGGGAAAACCGCTGTCCTTCCTGTTGTATTTCAACGTTTATACGACCCGCCTTCACGACGACGAGCCGATTCACCCGATGCTCGATGCCCAACACATCTGGGCTTTCGCCGCGACGGGGCGCTTCATCGAAGCCTTGGACGCCCTTGATTTACTCGAAACGAAAATCGAGAACCCCGACCGGGATCGCCTGTTCTTCCGGGCGCTTTGCCAAGCGAAGCTCGATCGTGACGATTGGCCCGAAACGTTGGCCGCCGCACTGGATTTCGAAGGCGAGGAAGTTCGGCTGCTCGGCAACGTTTTCGAACCGTGCGGTCCGCTGTGGGGATTCGTTCAAAAATGGGACGCCGGAGACCCTCGTCGGAAACGGTTCGAGGATTTTCTTTACATTCGCAATCTGCTGCCCGATTCCTTTTTCTTGGAAAACGACGACGAGCCCGGCGAAAACGAACCGCCTCTCAAAGGGTATTTTCGTTGCGTTTTATACCAGCCGCTGACGGAAAATGAACCGGCTTTTGCGGGTTGGAGTCCCCTCCTTGAAGGCGTGCCCGGGTACCTTGCCACCTGGACCGTCCTGGCCGATGACGAAGACGAGGCCACGCGGCTCGCCATGCAGGCTCAAGGCCGATGTGCGAAGTCACCGTCGAAACCGGTCGAATGCGAACGGCTCGATTCCTTTTACGGCAACCGTTCGCAGGTCGTCTACCAAGGCCGCCGGGATTGTCCGGTGTCGCCGGAGAGCGTCGAATCGGGAGGGCTCACATGAAAGAACGCGGAAATCGCACGAAAAATCATGGAGCGACTCCCCTCGCCGTCGATCCCGTTTTCCGACTTGACACGCCGTTCGAATTCCTCCTGCCGATCTTTCTCGGACTTCTCGTTGCGCTCACGCTGTTCCTGCCCGGCGAACAAGTCGAGCGAGGCGGCGTATTCCATCTGCCCGCGATTCTTTGGCTGCTGGCCGCGGTTCTCGTCGTCTTTGCGAATCGTGAAAAGCCGCAATGGCAATTCAGCCGGCTGGACGGGATTGCGTACGCGTTTTTCGGCTGGGTCGTTCTTTCCCAACTCTGGAACCTCCTGCCCGGTCACGGCGGCGCTCCGCGAAGCACGCTGAACATGCTCTCCGCCTGGATAGGAATGGCCGCGGCCTGGTTCGTCTTCCGACAGGTTTTACGGGATCGCCGGTGGGTGGAAACCGTCCTCATGCTCGTCCTCGTCGTGATGGCCACCGAAGCCCTCACGGGGTTGTTTCAATATTTCGTAACGATTCCGGAAACGCGGCTGATGCTTGAGAAAGCGCCCGCGTCGGCCTTGTCGCAAATCGACCCGTCGATCCGGCCCGACACGCCGGAATGGACCCTGCTGGTCAATCGTCTTAAGACCGCCGGGCCCATGGGAACCTATCCGCTGACAAACTCGCTCGGTGGTTTGCTCGGCGTTTGGTTGCTTTTCCTACTCGCTTTGCCGCTTTATCAAAATTCGCTCAAAAAAGACGATCAATGCGAAACGAAAAACCGTACGCTGATTCCGGCGTTCGGCCTGTTGTTCTTCGCACTGGTTTTAGGAACCTGTTTCCTCCTGACCCGCTGCCGGAGCGCCTTCGTCGCCGTGGCGTTCGGGATGCTTCTCATCGCCTTGGATCAATGTCGCAGGCGGTTCGGCTCGACGCTGAAAAACCGGCTCGTTCCCCTTGTCGCGGCGGGTGTCGTCCTCACTGCGGGGCTTGCCGTTCTGCTCGCGGCTGCCTCGGGAAAGAGCCTGCTCGACGGCGCCCGGCGTTCGTTGGGATTTCGTCTCGAATATTGGTCCGCCTCGATGGACATGATCCGGGACTATCCCGTGTTCGGTTGCGGCAGCGGCAATTTCAAGCAGTCCTATATGCGTTACAAATTGCCCGGCGCGAGCGAAGAAATCGCCGACCCGCATCATTTCGCGGTCGAACTGGCCGCCGTGGCCGGGATGCCCGCCTTGCTGCTTTTCCTCGTTCTTTTCGCCATGATTTTTTGGCGACAGCGACGGTTTATCGCTCCCGAACCGGTGGAAGACGGCGACGAGCGGGCGCCGAACGGCTTGCGCGCAAAAATTTTTGCGGGCGGTTTCATCGGCGGCTCGCTCGCATTTTATCTTTCGCTATACGGAGAAGCGGCCATTGATTTCGAAGCCGTTTTATTCTCGCTGCCCGTGTCGGTGATCGCTTTCGCCTTGCTGAATTTTTACGGCAAACCGTTCCAAATACCGTCTGTCCTGCTTGCCGTGACGCTCTTGACATTTTTTGTGCATTTATCGGCGGCGGGCGGCGTTTCCGTAACGAGTACTGCGATTTGTCTTTGGCTCCTCGGCGCGATTTTGCTCAACCGCAGTGAAAAGGAATCGTCGACTCGAATGCCGTCAGGCCGCCAAATCTTTTACGTCCTGTTTTTCGCCGGCATCGCGATCCCGGTCATTTACACAACCGGCTTTCGCCCCGTGATGCGGTCGCAAGGACCGGAAAGTCAGGCTCAAACGACGTCCGATCTCCGGCAACGGCTTTTCCTGCTGCGAAGGGCCCGGGACGCGGACCCCTGGTCGGCGGCCATCCAGCTTCGCCTGGCCTCGGAAACCTTCGGCCAGTGGACGCAACATCCAAGCGACGCTCACTTACGCATGGAAACACTTGCGGCCCAACGCCGGGCCGTTCGGCTCAATCCATGTGCTTCGGGTTATCGTTTCATTTTTGCTGAGCAGCTTTTTGGAATGGCCGAACGGACGAACGACGAAAACCTGCGTGAAACCGCTTTGGAGTATTACCGGGAAGCCGTGGAACTTTATCCCACACAAGCGAAATTTCGGGCTCCGCTGGCTTGGGCGCTGTGGAAGTCGGGTCAAGACGCCGAGGCCCGGAAGCAGCGCACCGAGGCGCTCCGTTTGGACGAACTCACACCACATTCGGATCAGAAACTCCCGCCGCCGTGGAAAGATATCCTCACCGACGAATCCCGCTGGCGACGATGACACGACGGACGGCTGATCGAAGCCTTCGGCCTCCCGCCCCGGTGTTTTACATTTCGGGCAACGGCGGCATTTCCGGGCGGATCGTAAGCAGGTACTCGGACAGGGCGTCGAGTTCTTCTTCCGTTCCGCTCCACGGGGGCATGGAAAACGTGGGCTCGTTGAGCGTTCGGATTTTGTCCATGATCCGCTGCTTGTCCTCACCCACGAGCAACGGTCCGGCTGCGGACATGCCGTGGTCCGTGGCGTGGCAGTTGTTGCAGTGATACATGAACACCATGCCGCCTTGCCGGACTTTATCCTTCGGAATCGATTGCCACTTGGCCGAACGAAGGAATCCGTTTTCCTGCCGGTCCGTTATTTCGTCACCGTAAATCTGGTTGCCCAGGACGACCTGGTCCACGATCCAGGGTTTCCGAACCGCCTCGCGGATGAACTCGGCCGAGGACAGGGCAACGAGCCCCAGGATAAACAAACAAGCCGCGAAACCGACGTTGATCGACCGCGGGTTCAGCATGGGGCCCAATACGATCAGGAGCGTCATGAGCCCGCAAAGTCCGAAGAAAATCGTGAGCAGCACATTCAGCAGCACGGCCCGCTCCATCACCAGCAACACGCGCGGCGAAAGCATGGCAAACCAAAATCCAACACCAAGAGCGGCGGTTACGGCCCCGAAAATGAGTGGCCGGGCCATTCGCCGAACGACTTTCTCCAGCAATTCGCCATCTTCGGGTTTGCGAAGCGTCCAGGCTGCGTGGAGGAAAACATACAGCGAAGCCAAGAGAACCGATGCGCCGGTCCTGAGAATCGTTTGCGGCAAAAACTGCACGTTGAAAAAAGCGTGCCAGAAAACGCCGGTCTCGCTCCAGTGGGCGATAAGCCCCCGGCTGTCAAGCATAAAAGCGGTGATTCCGGTGATCAGGACCAGACTGATCCAGGCGGCAATGGCATAAATCCAGGCGACGATGATGTGCGTCTTCTCCGGCAGCCGGGTCCAGAAATAGTACATGATGAAGGCCGCGACGATTTCAACGATGAAGAAAACCCACTCGATGGCCCAGCCGAAAACGAAGGTCCGGATCAACATTTCCGTGGCAAGCGGCGAAGCCAGGGCGATGGTCCACCAGATTCCGACGCCCGTGATGGCCCCGAAAGCGACGGTTAGGAGCACGAAAAAGCGAGCGTGTTTTTTCCAGTATTCGCGATACGTTCGATCCCCGGAGCGGAGGGCGAACCGGTTTTCCAGCGCGATCAAAATTCCGCCGCCCACGGCGTAATGGGAAACGAGGACATGCACCACGGCAATCAGCGCAATCAGCATCGGCGCGGTTGCGCCGGGAACGAACCACCAGGGATAATGCATCTTCCGCGTCCTTTATTTATAGGGGTACTCCAAAATCAAAGTCGCCCGAGCCGGCTTTACTC
>JBEBTM010000223.1:0-7287 GCA_040393745.1 Thermogutta terrifontis
TGAATACCATGCGACATTACCTTTTATCGTTCGCCTGCTTTTGTTTTCTCGCCTCGCTTCTTCACGCCCAGGACACGCCGCGCGACCGGGCCCGGGAAAGCATGACGATCATGATGTCCTACTACGACAAAGACAAAGGACTCTGGAAGAACACCACATGGTGGAGCAACGCCAACGTACTCACCACGGTCGTACGGTACTGCAAGTTCACCAAGGACAAACGGGCTCACGGGATTATCGAAAATACGTTTCAAAAAGCTTCGAACGGACAGTTCAGAAATTTTTTGAACGAATTTTACGACGACCAGGGCTGGTGGGCTCTCGCCTGGATCGAAGCTTACGAACTCACGCGGCGCAAGGAATACCTCGACATGGCCGTGTTGATTTTCACCGACATGACCAAGGGTTGGTCCGAGGACGCCGGAGGCGGTATCTTCTGGAAAAAGAACGAACGCTACAAAGCCGCGATTGCCAACAGTCTTTTCATCCTCACGGCTCTCCGATTGCATCATCATCGACAGCGAAAACCCATCAACGGCCGACCGCCGCTCCAGTGGGCCGAGGACGATTGGGAATGGTTTCAGTCCAGCGGGCTGTTTGATAAGAATCAGAATCAGGTCAACGACGGTATCCGTCCCGACGGCCGAATGAATCGGGCGCACTGGACCTATAATCAAGGCGTGGTCATTGCCGTCCTGGTCGAGTTCTTCCGTGTAACGAAGGATAAAAAGCATCTCGACCAGGCCGAGTCGGTTGCCAAGGCGACGATCAAGCACCGCAACCGGGAGGGCATCCTCCGGGAGATGAACGAGCCGAACACCGGCACCGACGGCGCCCAGTTCAAAGGCATTTTCGTCCGGCATCTTTACACGCTCTACGAAGCGACCGGCAACGAGGAATACCGCGAATTTTTGGAACGAAACGCCAAATCCGCATGGAACAACCGGCACACGGAATCGGGCCGAATGGGCATCGTCTGGCACGAACCGGCCAAGGACGACCAGCCCAGGGACAGCCACGGCGGCGCCCACAGCAGCGCATTGGACGTCCTCGTTTCCCATCTCGGCGCGGAGCAGGTCAAAAAGAAGCCGGCGAAAAAATAGTGGACGTTCTCGCCGGGAAATGTTTCATTCCGAGAGGCTCGCAATGAGCCACTGGACGATGATTCCCATGAGTCGGCCCGGGTTGATCGGTTTGCTACAATAGGCGTCCATTCCGGCATCCAGGCATTTCTGTTCGTCCCCGGAGACGGCGTTGGCCGTGAGAGCGATGATCGGGACACGTTTGCGCTTTGTTTTTTTTTCCCAATCGCGAATCATTCTCGTGGCTTCGTAACCATCGACCTTGGGCATTTGACAATCCATCAGGACCAGATCGAACGGAGATTCCCGGACGGCGTCGAAGGCCTCTTTGCCGTTTTGCGCCACGAGGTGCTCCAAGCCCACTTCGGACAAGACGCCGGCAACGACAATCTGGTTCACCCGGTTGTCTTCCGCCACGAGAACCCGAAGGGGCCTGTCGATTCGATCCCGCAGGAGTTTCACGGCTTCGGCCGTCTGGTCCGCACTGCCGGTCGCCGTATCCTCCGGCAGGCGAATTCCCGACTGCAAGTCCGGATCGATTTCGAAAAAGGCGCTGATGGCGGCATCAAAAAGTGCGGAGCATGAGACCGGTTTAGGCAGAAACGAGTAGCGAGTCGAATCGTTTTGGTACGTATATTCGGCCACTTCGTCCAAGGCGAGTGTGAGCAAAACGATCAGACGCTCGAACTCGGGGCGACCCTCGATTTCATGGATTAAATCGATGCCAAGGCCGCTGCGTTGGCTTCCCGAAGACGCGATGGAATTGTCCACGAGCACAATATCCACGGGGGTGCCGGTTTCGAACTCCCGGTTGAGAATCGCAATCGCCTCGTCGGCGGTGCGGCATATCAGTGTTTCCATCCCCCAGGTTTCGAACTGGTCCCTGAACGACTCGAGTTGGACCGGGTTGTCGTCGACGATCAGGGCTCGCTTGTCCGTGAGCGAATGTCGGTACTGCAAAGCACGCCGATCCCGCTGGGCCGCGACCGGGTTGGCTTCGTTCGTACTTTCATCCATTCGTTCGAGCCAAATATTGAACCAGAATCGGGTTCCGACGCCCACTTCGCTTTCGGCGCCGATGTCACCGCCCATCAAGTGGACAAGCCTTTTGGAAATCGCCAGACCCAGGCCCGTTCCACCGTGGGTGCGCGACGTGGAGGACTCGGCCTGCGAAAAATCGCGGAACAATCGGGGCATACTTTCCTCGGCGATTCCGATGCCGGTGTCGATCAGGTCGAAATGCACCTTGATTCGGTCGCCATGGGTTTCCAGTATTTTCGTGCGAATGCGAACGCCGCCATGTTCGGTGAACTTGATCGCGTTGCCCAGGATGTTGAGGAGTACCTGCCGGAGCCGGTTGCCGTCGCCGCGGACGATCCGGGGCGTCGGTTCGTCATCGGTCGTGTAACAGATCTCCAGGTTTTTCGGCCTTGCCCGGGACGCCAGGATGCCCATGGCGGAGTCGATCACGTCGTGAAGATCGAAGGGTTCGTGAACCAATTCGAGTTTTCCCGCCTCGATTTTCGAGAAGTCCAAGATGTCATTGATCAGGAAGAGCAGGGATTCGCCGGACGAGCGAACCAAGTTGACGAAATGCTGCTGTTTGGGCTGCAACTCGCTCCGAAGGAGCAGGTCGGACAAACCGATGACGCCAGTGAGCGGGGTCCGGATTTCATGGCTCATATTGGCCAAAAAATCACTTTTGGCGCGACTTCCGGCCTCTGCGGCCTCTTTGGCCAGGGAAAGCTCTTCCGTTCGCCGCTGAACCAATTGTTCCAGATGGTCACGATATTGTTCGAGCTGCTCTTCCTGGGCACGACGTTGCGTGACGTCACGTAAAATGCAAAGGACCATCGTGATTTCACCCGTGGACTCGTCGAGCATCGGATGGGCCGAACGTTCGACCCACTGGCCGGCACCCGTTTCGCCGTCGTTCGGCGGACGCAGGATGAGATCTTCAACGTATTGCCCCGTTTCGAAAACGGTCCGGACGAGACATTGCGAACAAAGAGCGGTCCGGTTTTCACGGGAATAACATTTTTTACCGACCAATGGCCCGGAAGTTCGACTGAAATGGGTTTCGGTCGCTTCATTGCAACGAACGACATTCATGTCCCGATCGATCAGGTAAATACCGGCATGCAGATTGGCGAAGATGTCCCGCAGGAGTTGTTCGTTATGCCGGAGGGTATTGATGGCGGTTTCCTGGTCCGTGATGTCACGGTAGCTCCAAACTCGCACGACGTCCTCTTCGTTGATGTGCGCAGCGCGACATTGCCAAAAGATTTTCCGTCCGTCTTTCAGTTCGGAGACGCCGTTCCTCGGTTGAAGCGTTGCGATGAAATCACGAAGGGCCGCTTGGAAGAGAGCGGCGTCCTTCATTTTATCGCACAAAATTTCATGCAACTTTTTCGTGTGCAGGCCCACCGTTTCCTCGCGAGTGAGCCCCCAGATTTCCAGGAAGCGGTCATTGGCGTGGGTGACGACATTCAGGTGATGGGAAAAAGCGACATAGCCTTCCGAGGAAACGTCCAGAATTCCATCAAGCAGACTTTCTCTTTCCGCAAGGGTTCGTTCGCGGTCGACCAGAAATTTTTGTTGAGCGACATAGCAATGGTCGTTTCCCATCAGGCCGTTGAAGATTCCCACGGCCATCTCACGGCAGGTCGAATAGCCGCAACTGCCGCAGTTTGTTTCATCTCGCTCGGAGGTTTTCGCCAAACGGTCCCGATAAATGGCCTGGATTTCCTCCTCGGTCGGCATTTTTAGATCGGTATTGCCGGAAAGATTTTCGTACGTTCGCCGATAGAGGTCCGGTTTCCAGAATTCCAGCAGGGTTTTCCGGAGCGGGTCCTCATCGCCGCTCGTTTTTTTCGCCTCGTAGATTTTTTTCTGCGACACGCCGCGACGCTGGAGAAACCACTCCAAGTCGTCCGGCGGCTGCTTTTCCGTGAGTGAGCCGGGGCCGGAGTTGCAGCCGAATTCGCAGCTCAAACAATCGACCAACAGAGGATTTCGGCCGTTTTTCAACACATGGGGCAAATTCCGCAGGTAATCGTAAACTTTATTCGAACCTTCGATGACCCGGGTTTTTTCTTCGATGTCTTCGATGTCCCGGGCTGCGGTTTTGAGCAAACCTCCGGGCATGGGAAACAGCACGCCCCGTTCAGCGGGGGGATTTTCGTAATCGACTTCGGGATAATCGGCCAAGTCGATTCCGTTTTCATCCAAATACTGCCGCAGGTGCTTAAATGTGACGAGATAATCGCCCAAGCCGATGGCATCGAACTCGCGTCGTTTGGCGATACACGGGGCCAAGGCTGCGATTTTGGCGTCCTTCCACTGTGGATAAAACTCCCGGATCATGCGCATCGTGTGATCCATGGGGCTTCCAACGGGGGCCAGGTGCGGTATCAACTCCGGGACGTAAAGTTCGATAAACGAAACAATCGCGGGACAAGGTTGGGAAATAAGAAGCGGCGGCTTTTTCGTCCGAAGATGCTCCGCATATGATTGGACGGTCAGTTCGGCTCCGAATCCGACGTCAAACACGGCGGGAACACCGAGCGAACGGAGCCATCCGTTGATTCGACGATAGGAATCGGGAAAATTCGAGGCAATGGAAGGGGCAACGATAACGAGAACGGGTTCGCCCTGTCCGAGGGCGTCGAATAATTCCGCCACGTCATCCACGATTTCCCGGGCCCCGTGCGTGCAGGCGCTTACACAGGCTCCGCAGCCGATACAAGTATCGGCGTTGACGTGCATGACGAGCTCAGTGCCCCAATTGCTGTATTTGACGGGACATACGGAAACGCAAACATGGCAGTTGACACATCGATCTTCCCGGAGCTTAATCACCGGTGCAAGCTTTTTCTTCATGGCGGGAGGAGGAGGGATGGCAGGGGGAAGGGAGTCGGATTCTCGGGCAAATGAATTCCCTGCAACATCAGGGGCAGACGGTATTTGAAATTGAATCCACACAATAATTTAACGTATCCGCCTGAAAAGACAAGCCTTGTTCGACAGGAAGACAGACACGGGGTGCGCCGGCTTTTCCATGTTCAAAACAACGGTTTGATCGTCTCGCAGCCGATTTTTTGCATCGCCGCGCGGAGTTTTTCGAAGGCGTCGTCGTCCGCATAAGTCCCGATAATCGCGCCGCCACTGCCCGCAAATTTCGCCGAAGCCCCGCAGCTTCTCGCCGTTTCGACCATGAGAATATGTTCCTTGGGCAACCGGCAAATGGAACGGCGAAGGTTGAAATTTCTGTCCAAAAGCGGACCCAATTTTTCCGGTTCTCCCGCCAGTAGAGCCTTCCGCGCCTGCCGGGTCAAATCGGCGAACTCCCGCATCGCATCCACCACGGCGGGTTCGCCCTGATCGTAACGGTGCCGGAGGTGATTGTGAAACACTTCCGTCGGTTCGCCGAAATCCGTGGAAAACGAAACGTAGAGCGGCGGTAAAAGCGAAACGGGAATTGGCTCGTATGCACCACAGGCCAGTCCTTCTTCGTCGTGTATTTTGTCCTCACCGAAATCCATGTAAACGCAACCTTCGTAAATCTGGGCGACCCGGTCCTGGAGGCCGGCCATGATTCCGAGTTGGTCCTTTTCAATCGACAAAACCAGCGACGGGGACACTGTTTTGGGAATCACCACGCCATAGAAATCGGTCAATGCCCGAAGCGTGGCGACGACAATGGCACTGGAACCGGCCATGCCGACCTGCCGGGGAATCGTCGTTTCGTAGCGAATCGAAAAATTTCGGTCATGCAACTTGAGCCCCCGCTGACGACAATATTCCGCGAAGCCCCGAATGGCCGCTTTGACGAGCCGAATACCGCCGTAATAACCGTGTAAGCGAACGTCCGTGCAGAGTTCGTCCAGCGAACCGAAGACGCTTTCGTCGTTCGGACTGGGCACGATCTCCAATCGCTCCCATTCGTAGAGCGTGACTTGGGCCCAATAGTTCTTGACGATCACGGCGATCGTCTTTCCATTATAACCGTCGGACGGATTGCCGATCAAACCGGCTCGGGCATAGGCTTTGCGGCGGATGATTTCCATGAGAATGGGTTCTGATGTTGTCGCTTTATTGTCCCGACGATGGGTCTAAAACCCCTCGCCTTCAGGCGACACCTTAAGGTTTTACACTCGTCAGACAGTTTCGGTAAAAAGTTCGTTTGAGTTTCCAAGCAAAGCCCCGACATTTGGCGCGGATTTCAAGGAGCCCCAAACGGAAGGTTTTCATCCGTGAGCGTAAGGACTTCAGTCCGAAGCTCACGGTACCTTGATTCCACCGGCTTCAGCCGGTGGTGAAAGCTCAATTTGTTTCGAGCGGTTACTCCAAAAGCGCAAAAACTTTCGGGTCGTGCAACGAACGTGCGACAAGTCCTGCCGGGCTGAAATCGCGTCCCTCGTTGTGAGCGGCCAAAACGGCCACGGGAAACGCCCCTGCCGCCGCTGCGGCGCGAATACCGGCTTCGCTGTCTTCGAGAACGAGCATTTCGGTCGGCAGGATCCCAAAATGCTCAGCCGCTTTCCGATAGACTTCCGGATCCGGCTTGCCTCGGGTGATGTCTTCAGCGGTCAAAACGAATTCGAACCGCTCGCCTAACCGATCCCGACGGAGAACCTCGGTCACGACCCGCAAGGCGCTGCTGGTACAGATGGCCTTGGATATCTGCCGCCCTTCGATGAAGTCCAGCAATTCCATCAGTCCCGGCATGACGGAATACCCCTCTTCGAGAAAACCGAGGAACAAGCCTTCCGATTCACGCTGGAGCTCCTGCCAACTTTCCGGTAGCGAAAAGGTTTCCTTGAAGAGTTCGTAACAAAACCGCGGCGGCCGGCCCATCACGGCGTTACAGAGTTCCTGTGTGTAGACGTGGCCACGACGCTTCAGCAGCGCATCGGCGGCTCTCCAGTATACGTCTTCCGTATCGAACATCAGGCCATCCATGTCGAACGCGACAGCCTTGAAAGGTTTTGAAGGGTGGGTCATTCTTCGTTCGTTTCCGCTATTTTGGGCTCCAACAGGTTGGGTAGTGTCATTTGCATCGGCTGTTCTCGGATGACGTCATCATGGACACGTTTGAAATCCGGATTCTCTAGCGCCTTTTCCAACCGCTGTTTACTTTGTTCTTCGGTCAGGGGGGCATCCAGCTGCGTTTTCGGTTCGACAGCAACCGGAGGCGATGGCA
>JBEBTM010000224.1:0-7286 GCA_040393745.1 Thermogutta terrifontis
TCACCTCCCGAGTGGATCGTGAGTTCACGTCCGCCGATTCGACAAAACTGGCTCTTGACCTTGCCCCGGGAAAACAAACGTATAACATTACGGTTAAAAAGCCGGCCTTGCGCTAAACTGGAGAAAAACGCCGCCAATCCCGTGTTGCCGAAGTTGCTCGGCAAGGAGCGGATACATTATGCCAGTTATGAAAAAACGGATATGACCGTCGAAGTGAAGAAAAGGCAAAACGAATTGATCATCGACCTGAAATAAGCTCTGCATACCTGAATTCCGCACCCCCAATCTTCGAAAGAACCATGATATTTCGCTGCATCACGATCGCTTTTGTCTTGTGTGTTGCAATCCCTACGGCATTTGGCGAAACCAAGGCCGGTGAAAGCAAGACGACTGCACCGTTCGTTCACCCCGGCATTCCGTTTACCACCGCTCACCTGGACGCCGTCAAAGCCAATCTTGATCGCGAACCTTGGAAATCGGGATACGCGAGGCTCGCGGGCGATGGACGTTCCAATCCCGACTACCGTATGCAAGGCCCCTTCGAACATGTCAGCCGTAATCCTCACGTCAACCGCAACGCATGGATGAGCGACATGGGCGCCGTCGGCAATCTGGCGCTGCGCTGGTATTTCGAACGAAACGAAGCCTGCGCCCAAAAGGCGCGAGACATCCTCATTGCCTGGGCGGAGACGCAGAAATCCTTTACCGGCATGGAGTCGAATCTCGACCTCGGTGACTTCGCCCTTCATTTCGTCGGCGGCGCGGAATTGCTCCGTCATACTTGGCCGAACTGGACGGACGACGATACCCGCAAAGTCGAATCACTTTTCAAAGACGTCTACTGGGCAGGTTCTGGCGTCGGTCCGGACGGTCGACGGATGCTCGGTCCGGCCAATAAGGGCGGGCTTTCCATGGTCGCGGCGACTTGCATGGCCGTGTTCTGCAACGACCGTGAACGATTCGACGCCGTCATTGAACAGTGCCGTTCCTCGGCGGCCTCCGGATTGCCTGACACCGTCGCCACCGGTCAGATGGGTGAATCGGGACGTGATCAAGGGCACGCTTTCTGGCACATGTTTTCACTTGCATCCATCGCCGAAATCGCATGGACGCAAGGCATCGACCTGTTTGGCGAAAACGAAAACCGGCTCTTGGCCGCAGGCGAGTATTATGCTCGCCATAACATGGGCGATACGCCCCAGTTCGTCCCGCTCGGAAGCACCGACGCTTTGTATTGGAATGCCAACGATCACATCTGGCCGCACGGTGGGCAGGGGTTCCATCTCCTCATCTCGGCTTATGGTCTGCGTAAGGGACTGGACACGCCGTGGATGATTGAGCGACGCCGAGTCGCTTTGTCCGGTCCCACGGCGTTCCTGTTTGCCAAGGAGACCGACGATTCCGTTGCGCAGCCGCTTCCGCCGCTGTCGTTCCCGGCAGTCGCCGCCGTAAGCAAAGGACTCACAGAGACCGATGTCGACGCCGCCTCGCCCGCCGGTTCGGCCAAATATGATCCCGCCAACGGCGTTTGGACGCTCACCGGCGGAGGGCGGGACATGTGGCGCAAAACGGAGGACAGCGCCTTTGTCGCCACCTTGTCCATTGAAGGCGATGGTGCCGTCATGGCAAAGGTCGAGGGCATCGATGCCGAGTCCGAAAACGCCAAGGCGGGCGTCATTCTGCGCGATAGTTTGAACGCAGGCGCCCGCCGCGCTTGGGTGGCCGTCACCAACTGTCAGAAGGCCGAATGGAATATAGTCGGCTGGAACGACATGAGGGCCGGGGAGAATTGGGCCCGCGGTGCAAGGGAGTTGCCGACGATGCCGTACTGGGTCAAGGTTCAACGCCGGGGCGACGCCGTGGAATTGTTTGCGGCCACCGACGGAACGAGTTGGAGCCCGCTCGCGGCGGCGAGATTCTACGATTTGGCGCCAACCATCCATCTCGGTTTGGTGGTTTGTTCCCTGAAAAACGGCTCGCCGATGACCGCAAAATTTTCGCACGTTAAAATCACCGGCGGCGACGGTCTAGCGTTTGCCGCCGCTCCTGAAGCGCCTTATGCCGTTGTCGCCAACGCCGGTCGACAAGGGGCGACGATCCGCTGGCTACCGTCCGTGGAGGCGACAGGTTACATCATCAAACGCGCCTCGACTGCCGAGGGACCGTTCGAAAAGATCGGCGAAGCGGAAGGCGAGAAGACCGTTTATCTGGACAAGTCCATCGCCGCCGCGCCGCAGCGGACGGCATATTGGTATACCGTCTCCGCCGTCAACGAGTCGGGCGAAAGTGTCAGCGCCAAGCCCGATCGCACCGCCGTTCCGTGGCGAGTGGCCGCAGTCAAGGTATCCGGTCCTGTGACGGCCAGTGGCGGCAAGGGAAACGAAGGGCCCGAACACGCCTTTAACCGCTCTTCGCCGAGAAAGTGGTTCACCGGCGAAGGCCATCAAGCCTGGATTCAAGCCGACTTGGGAGAAGGGAAAACTGGCAAACCTGTCGCCTATGAGTTTTTCACCGCAAACGACAAGCCAGACCGCGATCCGCGCGATTGGACGCTGGAAGGTTCCAATGACGGTCAGTCTTGGACCGTCCTCGATCGCCGTAACGAATACGTTTTCGGCGATGGACGTCATCAGTGTCATCGCTTCCTGATTGACGAGCCACAGTCGTTCCGCTTTTTCCGGTTTAATATCACGGCCAACCGTGGCGCCCAAGGCGTTCAGTTGTCCGACATCGTCTTGTTGGTTCCGTCAGAATGATCTAGGGTCATCTTGCTGGGAGAGTATCAGGCACGCTCCATGATGCTTTGAGTGACCAGCAGAATGATGAAGGTAAGCACTCACACCTAAAAATCGGGACGCTGCCGTTCACGTTTCTTCTTTGCTTGACGAGCCTTGTTTTCCAGACGCCGGAGCACGGATCCTCGAGTCGGCTTCGTTTTGATCCGACGCTTGGGTTCCTGGAGAACCTGGTGCAGCATGTCACGAAGCTTGTTGAGGCAATCTTCCTTATTCTTGAGCGCATCACGGGTCCTTTGGCTACTCAGGACAATCTCGCCCTCGCCGGTCACACAACGGGGAAACAGTTTGCGGAATCGCTCCATGGCCGAAACAGGAATCGTCGAGTCATCGCCGGGGGTCCACCGCATCACGGCTTTGCTGGCAACCTTGTTCACGTTCTGGCCGCCCGGCCCGGAACTCCTGACATAGGTAAACCGGATCTCCGCCAGGGGGATTCGAATGTCATCGTTGATCTCAAGCATGTAACCAATGTGTACGTTTATTAATTTGACTGTATAGTTTCATTCCATCGTCGTAACGTGATTTGCCGCCTATGGTTACACTTGATCTGATGAAAGCGCCTCAGCAAGCTTGCTTCATTTCACCCAGAGGCTTGCCGTGCGAGTGGCAAGCTCTCGAAAGTGTTTTTGGATTCTTTTGGCGGGTTCAGGCTCTCGGCAACGTCGAAACCGACATGGAATAGGTTATGTATTCATAGGACTTGATATTTTTAAAAAATCTCTGTGTCTTTGTGCGAGACAAAAAGGGCCCTGGTTTTCGACTTTGCAATCGTCCTGGGCGTTACCTCCAAGACCTCAGACGGCCTTATCGCTTTCCGGGACACGACCCATGGTCAAGGTGGCGATCCCGAACGTCATCGGTAAGGACCGAACTTCAACAAGGCCCCGTTCGCGCAATTCGCGACAAAGCTCCTCCGGTGTCACAAAACTCGCTACACTTTCCGGCAAGTAGCGGTAGGCATCATCTCCACTGCGGGAAAACCACTGACCCAACCGAGGTAAAACCTGACGAAAGTAAAACCGGTACAAGCCCGCGATCACCGGAAACGTCGGCATCGAAAACTCCAGAATCGCCACCGTTCCTCCCGGTCGGCAAACACGGATCATCTCCGCCACTCCCTGCTGCGTCTGTGCAACATTGCGAAGCCCAAACGCCACGGTCACCACGGCAAAGCGATCCATTTCGAACGGCAGCGCCAGCGCGTCGCCGGCTTCGAGCCTAACCTGACCGACATTCCGCAGGGGACGCTTGATTTGCCGCTCGCATTTCCGGCGACCGATTTCTAGCATTTCCTCGGAAAAGTCGAGGCCCATGAAGTCACGCGGGGCGTCGAATCGGTCCTGCCGCCGTATCATTTCCAGGGTCAAATCGGCCGTACCGCAACAGACATCAAGCACGGGCCCCGGTGGCGTCGTTTCGGCCAACACCTCTCGGGCCGTTCGACGGCGCCATCGGCGATCAATCCCCAGCGACAAGAAATGGTTTAAGAAATCGTACCACGGGGCGATTGCATTGAACATCCGTTTAACCCGGTCCGGGGATTTGTTGACAGTCGATTCCAAGGGTTCTTTCGAGTTTGAAAAGAAATTTGGCCGAAGTAACCCGAAGTATAACGAAGGGGCGTGCGAGCGTCAACGAAGTTTCCCGAATCCGGGAAGCAGTGGGTAGGAAACTTTCGTGGGTGTTTTATTTGGCGGCGCTGCGATCCATGGCTGGCTCCCTGGTGGAAGGATATTGAAAACCACCAAAACACCGCAACCTGCCAATCACGCAAAAGGACTTTACTACACCCCACGAAATTTGTTCATCAGCGTCGGTAGAAATCGAAGATTTTCTCGACCATCCTGTCGGCTCGTCGGGCGATTTCCGGGGGTTCGACCAATTCCGCGGCATGATGCGGTTTCGTTCGGGCATCGACGACCAGGGGACCTCGGCATCCCCAGTGTTTGTTGTCGCAAAATTCTCCCACGCCATGGACATCCGAGGCGGGATCGCTTTTCGTGAATGTCGTCCAAAGGAATTCCCGAAGTCCCGAGGCGGTTTTTTCCGAATCGTCGACCAGCACAAGGAGCGGAAAACCTTTCGAAAATACTTCCGGATCGGCATCGTGCCAAGCGATTTCCTCGACGCAAAGAACACCGGGCAGCACCACGCGGGGATTTCGAACGGGGATTGACTCGTCCGGCGTCGTCGCCAATTCGCGAAAGGGCGGCCCACTCACGGCAACGAACATTTTCGAGCCCCGGTTCAACTGTCCAGCGGCGAAACCGGAATAATCGAGCGTGTCGGCCGTGGTTTGTGTCACAAAATGCACGTCATGCCGCCAATCGACACGACGTAAAACGTGCTGCAGGAATTTAGCCGGATCCTTTACCGTCAATTCAGGATCGTCCTCCTCCGCCGCGAGAAAAAGGTATTTCGCTAGGGAAAGCTGGCCGAATCCGAGGATGGCGTGGGCCAGCGTGTGAAGCTCCGCCGCCCGCCGGGTCGGATCCAACGGCTGATACTGTTCGCGTCCCAAGGCCAGAAGCAACGGGTGAACGCCCGCCTCGTCGACCGCATGGACGGCCCGGACACCGGGGATTTTTTTCGTAACGGCATCACCGGTCAGCTCGTGGATGAGACGGCCGAACATGGTGTCTTCCTGCGGTGGTCGCCCGACCACGGTGAATGGCCAAATGGCGCCGCGCCGATGCCAAACACCATCGACTTTCAGCACCGGGAAATCGTGAGTCAAACTGTAATAACCGAGATGATCGCCGAAAGGGCCTTCGCGTTTGATTTGATGAGTCAGGGTTCCCGAGATGCAGAAATCGGCCTCGGCGTAAATCGGCAGCGATTGCCCGGCGGGGTTCACGGCCATGGGAATTCGGTGCCGACCGAGAATTCCGGCAAAGAGCAGTTCGGACGTTCCTTCGGGCATGGGCATCACGGCGGCGAGCGTCATCGCGGGGGCGCCGCCGACGAAAATATTGACTTTGAGCGGTTCTCCCGCGGCCAGCGTGGCGGCATGGTGACCGGCAATTCCCCGGTGGATCTGGTAATGTAGGCCGATTTCCCGATTTTGCATGTAATCGTTACCCGCGATCTGGACCCGGTACATGCCCAGGTTCGACGCTCCGAAGCCGGGCCGGTTTCGGTCCTCCGTGTACACCAATGGCAACGTGATGTAAGGTCCGCCGTCGTCGGGCCAGGAAACCAATCGGGGTAGTTGATCCAGCGTGGTTCGGTGTTCGAGTACGGGAGCCCGACGGGGTGAGATTTTTTTCGGACGAGAATAATAGAGTGCTGAAAGAGCCGAAACACCAAGGGAAAACGAGCGACGGAACGTCAAGGGTCCCCCAAGAAGTGAAAGAGGGTCGCTACCCAGTTCGATGGCCCGACGTAGCGGTTCGATTCCGTCACGGAAAATAAACCGGAGCCGCTCCTCGGTCCCGTAGAGGTTGGCGAGCATCGGAAAAGCGGTTCCGAGCGGACGGGAAAAGAGCACCGCCGGTCCATGGGCCGCGTACAAACGCCGTTGTACCGCGGCGAGTTCGAGCCGCGGGTCGACCGGTTCGTCGAAGTCGACCAGGAGGCCGACCTGGCGAAGGCCGTCGATGCAGGATGTTAATGTGCGATACCCCATGAGCTCCCAATGCAAGTCTATCGTGTGGTTGGCGGTCCGTAAATTCTAGCATATCCTTCGAACGACCGCCAGTCGAAACGATCGATGATATTTTCCCGCGAAGATTCGTCATGTCCCGCCGGTTCCCAGGCGTACCAAAACAACTTTTCATGCGACAAAAAAAGACGCCCCGGGAGGCGTCCTTTTTTGTTGCGGAATCGAATCAGGTCGATCACCCTCGAACCAACTGGGCCGCGTACTGCGGGAACTGGTTCGCAATGCCCAGGGTCGTCATGCCCGCCTGGACGAGCAATTGGAGCCGGGTCAGGTTCGAGCTTTCTTCGGCGAAGTCGGCGTTCGAGTACGACGCTTCCGCTTCGGTCAGGGCGACCAACGAATCCTGGAGCATCGAGATGTTCGGGTCCAACGAACTCTTCTGGATGGCTCCCAGGCGGCCCCGGGTGTTGGCCACGAAGGAAATCGCTTCGTTGACGATCTTGTCCGCGAGCACCCGGGCCTGGACGCCGCTACGGACATCGGCCTCGCCGCCGTCTTTGAGTTGATACAGCATCCCCGAGGAGCCGCCGAGGTTCGTACTGAGCATGGACCCGATGCCGATTCGCATCTGCTGCGATGAAACGACATTCGGACCGAGCTGGAACAAGGCGCCGCCGCCGGTGATGTCGAAGCTCGTCGAACCGGTCACGCCGTCGGTCACATCCATCGAAAGGGCCAGCGTGTTCGTGTTGATGGAAATGTTGTTTCCACGTCCGTAGGCCTGGATGCCGTTGATCGTGGCGACGACATCCGTTCCGGCCAGTTCGCACATTTGGTAGCCCAGCGGGCAGTAGGTGTTGAACGAACCCTGTTTCACGTCGACT
>JBEBTM010000225.1:0-7281 GCA_040393745.1 Thermogutta terrifontis
AACGTAATAGGAATAAAGTCCCAATGAGAGAGCTCCCGCGGCCAGGCCGGCGGTCATCCAGGCTTCCCGGCGTCCGAAGAACCGGCCTTGGATGTTTTTCGGTACAAAATCACCGTACCAGGAAAAAAGGGCGATACCGCTGAAATAGCCTGCGAGATTGTAAAGAGCCCAAAAGAGAACCAGGAGCCCGAGAAAATTTTCGAGCCCGATCTTTTCCGGCCCGCAAAAGTGCAAAAGCCCGGGAATTCCCGTGAGAATTACGGCCGCCAACACCGAATGAGCCGCGCAAAACGCCTTCCGGCTTCCCCAGAATTCGATCAAACCCGGCACGAAAAGCCGGAGCACGCCCACCCCGCGCGGGGCGGCGACGATCCAGGCGAACATCGCGGAAAGATAAATCGAATTCGGCCCGTGACAAAGATCCCGAACGAGATACCGGAGCAAATGCGCACTGATGAGCCCCAACCCGAGGCCCCATAAAAACGCCTGCCAATAAGCGGCCCGAACGGCACATCGGCGTATCAATGTTCTTTCCATGCAGAATGATCGAGTTCGAACCGGAGGGGGGCGGGTTAAAATGACGGCGATATCTCACGAATTCCGTCTCACGCGAAAAAAACGGGCGACCACAAACGATTTCGCGGGTGCCAGATGATGATAGATAAACGCCTGCTCACGGTTGTCCACGGCAATCACGGGTCGAACAATTTCACGGCCGTCAATCACAGCGATCGCTTCCAGTCGAAGTTCCGTGGGTCGGCCGTCGAAAGACGATTTAGCCGTAAGCGTCATTTCCGCTTTGACCCGGAGCACGTCGCACCAGCGCATCGTTTGGAAGTCGACGAATTCCGGCCGGGCCAAAAACTCTTCGATAAGTTTTCGCCGTTTCTGTTTCGTTTTATCGGCCAGGAATTCCCGGACTTCATCCGCACGGGGCAAGGTTCCCAGCACGTCAATATCCACGCGTCGTATGAAAACCTCGTCGCTGCAAATCGAGGCCGGTTCCATTTTCCGGCGTCCCAGGGATTCCAGAAACGCCCGATCGATCCGGCCTTGAACCTGGAAAGGTCGACCGTCGATAAGCAGATCCCGTCCGGTATCCTTCGGAACAAACTCATGTATCGCGGCGACGAGAGGACGCCGACTCGGTTTCAACTGGGCAAGGAGTTCCGAGGGAATCGCGCAGAAACACAAGAGAAACAGCAAAGCCCGTTTCAATGACATGGTCGGTTTTCCTAAAGGGTTGCAGGCGTTTCCGACAAACGTTTCACGGCACGTGGGTCCCCGTTTTCCGCCGCTTTTTCGAAGTATTCCCGGGCTTTCACGGCGTCTTTATCGATGCCTTGCCCTTGTTCGTAGCACACGGCGAGATTGAACATCGCGGCCGGATGTCCCGCCTCGGCGGCTTTTTGCAGCCATTCGATCATGCCCGGTAAATCGTCGTTTCCGAAACAATAAGAGCTGTACTTCCATTGGGCCTCGGCAAATCCGGCCTCGGCGGCTTTACGGAACCAGTCCCGCGCCTTGACCAGATCCGCCGTCACGCCGTCTCCGTTTTCGTAACAGAGACCGAGATTAAACAGCGCCAGCGTCTCGTCCTGCTCCGCCGCCTTTTCGTACCACTGAACCGCTTTGGAACGCTCCTTCTCCACTCCGAGTCCGTCGTAATAGCAGTTGCCCAGTCGAAGCTGCGCCGCTGAAAGCCCCTGCTCCGCGGCAAGTGTCATGAGCCGAACCGACTCTTTCAGGTCCGTTTCCACGCCACGACCGTTCGCGTAACATTCGGCGAGATTCTGTTGTGCCCACGCGAAATTCTGCTCAGCCGCCTTGCGATACCATTTGACCGCCTCCGCATCGTCCGGCTCCGTGCCCAACCCGAAGAGATAGTGATCGGCAACCTTGCACTGGGCTTCGGGATTACCCTGTTCGGCCAGTGTGAGAACTTCATCAAACGACTTTTCAAGCAAATCGATTTTTTGCCCGGATTCAGGTGTCGCGGTTTCGGCAGGTTCGGCTTTTTTTTCCGTTTTACGCGTTGCAAATTGGGCTTTACCTTGTGATTGCGGCTTGTTCTCACAGCCCAAAACCGCCAATACAATCGCCACCCCTACCCAATGCTTAATCATGCCAATAACCTCCGTTTTGCCGAGTGGGGCGGACATCGGACGCCCGCCAAATAACGCTAAAAACTCCAACCGCCATCATACCAAACTTCAGCATGCGGAAACAGATTCGAAAAAAACAAAAAAAATTAGGAAATAACTTGACAGCACTACGAAACTGGTGTACTATGTCGATAGAACACTAAGTCACAGAGCAACCAACACCCCGCAAAGGTGCCACCATGTTCATCGAGATCGACCCTGGTTCTTCTCGCCCGATTTTTGAGCAGGTCACAGACCAGATTAAATTCGCCATTGCCGCCGGAACGGTCCGGGCCGAGGAAATGATCCCCTCGGTCAGGGACCTTTCGAAACAACTGGCGATCAATCCGAACACCGTCGCCCGGGCTTACCGGCAATTGCAGGATGAAGGAATCCTGTCACTGCGTCGCGGTATGGGACTCGCCGTGAACGAAGGCGCCCAATCCGAATGCCAGCGACAACGGAAAGATTTCTTCCAACGTAAATTCCAAAATTTCCTGGATGAAGCCGTCCGAAGCCGCCTGAGCGACCGGGAGCTCCAGGAAATCCTGGACCCATCGCGATGGGATCCTAACCGAGTTCAACCAATAGGATAACCTCCTAAAGAGTCGACTCGTTTCTGACTGTGCCGGTTGTTATCATGAAATACATTCACGATCCGGAGCATTTACAAGCATACAATCCCACGTTTAGTCCGGCGTCCTCGATGCCCCAGCCTCTTAGGTTAGCCCCAAGCCCTACACGGAGATACCAACCATGACAACTACGGAAAGCACGCCCGATGTGATCCTCGAACTGGACCGCGTTTCAAAATTCTTCGGCTCGAACATCGCTTTGGACGACGTTTCATTCAAGGTTCGCCGGGGAACCGTCTTTGCCCTGCTCGGTGAAAATGGGGCGGGTAAAACCACGGCCATTCGCATTCTCCTGGGTCTCTGCGAGCCCGACGACGGACGAAGCCGGGTGCTGGGCATGGACAGCCGGAAAGACGACTTGAAAATCCGACAGTCGGTCGGCTACGTGCCCGAACAGCCGATTTTATATGATTGGATGACCGTCGAAGAAATTGGTCGCTTCACCGCCGCGTTTTACGCTCCCACGTTCCTGAAACGCTATTTCGAACTGATCGAAGGATATGAACTTCGTCCGCGTGCAACGATAAAATCGCTCTCCAAAGGCATGCGGGCCAAGGTTTCGCTGGCCTTGGCGCTGTCCCATGATCCGGAGCTTTTGATTCTGGACGAACCCACCTCGGGTCTGGATGCACTGGTTCGTCGGGAGTTCCTCGAAAGCATGGTCGACCGCGCCGCCGCAGGCCGGACGGTCTTCCTGTCGTCGCATCAAATCGGCGAAGTCGAACGGGTTGCGGACACCGTGGCGATTATGAAAAAATCGAAATTGCTCGTGGTCGATTCACTGGAATCCTTGAAAGCGTCGACGAAACTGATCACGGTCACGCTCAACGAGGACCACCCGCTGGATGTGCCGCTGGGGACCGTGATCGAATCGCAAAGCAGCGGCCGGGAGCGCCGATACATCGGGCACGACCTGCATTCGACCGCCGAACCCCGGCTCAAGGAAAACACGAACGTGGCCCGGTTCGAAATCAAAACGCCCACGTTGGAAGAAATTTTCATTGCCTATATGTCGGACCCGGAATAAACTCACGCTCTATCCAGGAAGAAAGACCATGACACCGTTTATCGCATTGTACCGCAAGGAATTTCGCGAGCATTTCGGATCGCTGGGACTCACGCTGTTGTTCGCCTTTTTCCTGCTGCTCACACCCATTTGGTGGCTCGAAACGCGGGTCGTGCTCGTGTTTTACCTTATTACATTTTATGCGACGATAACAGCCGCGGCTTCCTACGCCGGGGAAGACGAACGGCAAACGTCCCGGTTCCTGCGTGTGATGCCCGTCACCGGCGGCACGATCCTCCGGGCCAAGCTTTCCTGGCTCGCGACGTCGCTGCTTGTTCTCGCCTGGCCGCTGGCCCTAGGCGGTTACGGCATTCTCATCGGGACGGGTCTGGACGACGGCGACCGAGCCACGTTTTCCAATGTTTTCTTCGGCGACATCGGCAGAGCCGTCCTTTTCGCGACTTCCGGACTTTTTTGCACGATTTCCTGGGCCTTCTTTTGGACCACCCGCTGGCCGAGCAAAATGTTCGCGACATTCCTTGCCTTCGCATCGGCATACGGGAGTTTCATCGTATGTTACATCGCCTGTGTAGTGGTGATGGTGATGACGGGCAACGCTGAACTCGAAGGCGCGCCGGGTACTCCCCTGGCTGTAATCATTTTTCTCCTGACTATAATCGTTTCGGGAATCACGGGCCTGCTGAGCCTCCGCCGCGCGGCGGGATACTACAGGCTTCCCGAAACGAAAACATCGGGGTATTACGAGCCGAAGGCCGTTGAAAACGAACTGCGAAAGCCGCCGCGACTGCTCTCCCGGCTCTACGATCGCGTTTTCCCCGCCGGGCATTGGCGGCCCTGCGCGGCCCTACTTTGGCAGTCGATATGCCAATCGGGTTACATCCTGCTCTTCGGACTCGGTATGGCGTTGATCTTCTCCTTCTGGCAAATATTTTTCGGCCAGGAATTCATCGAAGTCGCCAACCGGAGCACCGAAAATCTTTACGAAGGAATCGTCCAGTTCGTTTCCGGCGTGGTGATTCTTGTCGGCATCATGGTCGCCTTCGGATTCGCGTCCGTGATGTTCTCGCAGGACCAGGAGAACAGGAATTTTCGTGCTTTAACCTACCGTGGCGTTTCGCCGCGTTTGGTCTGGTGGAGCCGCGTTTTGCCTTATGCCGTGGTGTATTTGATTCCGCTGCCGTTTGTCGTCCGTCTTTTCTGCGATGCGGTGAGCGTCAATCCTCCGGCCGATTGGGAAATTTACCGTGTGCGAATGATCGGCCTGGTTGTGACGTTGTATCTGGCTCCGCTCTGCTTGGGTGCCTATTATTCGATTCGCTTTCGCCATTTCGTCTTGAGCGTCCTCGTGGTTTTCGGCGTTTGGTTTCTTCTGTTTACCGTTGTGTTGATACTCGTCACCGAGAAATCGCCGCCTCCGATTTTAGTTTTCATCTCGGTATTACTTGGGTACCTTTTGGCGTCCCGGGTCATGATTGGCGATTGGCTCAGGGAGAAACCCTTCTCCCGATTTTGGTGGAAACCCGTGTCAGCCATGGCGATTTGCCTGTTTGTTTCCCTTTCGATATTTGCATGCGATTTGTATTTTAGGCACTGAGTCCGGAGGCCATAACGCCGCCCCCGAAGGACCTGCTTCATGAAAATGAATGCTTAACACTCACCGGCGTTTGTGCCGTTCGGCTAAACATAGCAATTTTTATTTTTACCATGAGCGAAAACACATCGGCTTCGGCCAAGCGACGTTTTTTTTATTACAAAACCGCGACGGGAGTCATCCTCTTCGTTTTCGTCACGGCATTTTGCGTGTACGCCCTTCGCCCGCCGACCTATACGGCCAAGACATGGATTCAGGTACACTTGGAACGCCCATATTTCATCCAGCCGAGCTCGCTTGACGATTACGACCTGTTTTTGAGAACGCAGATTGCAATATTTTACAATCCGGTAGTGCTTGAAAAAGTTTTGGATTCACCCGACATCGCGAATTTGCCTTCGGTTTCGCGTCAACGAGACAAGTTCGGGTGGCTCCGCGACAACCTGAAAATTCGGCGCGAAGGGCAATCGGAACTCCTTTCCGTTTCCATTTCGCTACCTTGGCGGGAGGATTCGGACAAGATCGTCAATGCCGTGGTCACGGCTTATTTCGAATATTTCGAAGCGGTCGAATCATCACTGAACGAAGGCATGGTCCGGCGGCTGAACATGGAACTGAACCGTCAAACGGCAATGGCCCGGCGGCTTCAGGATATTATTCGCGCAAATATTACGACGGCAACCGAGAAGGATGATAAGACGGGCGCCGTGGTCGACATCGACTTTCAATCGGACCAACTCAAGCGTGTCAACCTTATCATCGATACGCTCCAACACCGCATCATGACGCTGCAAGCGGAGCAAGGTGCCCCGGATCGAATTCGGTTGATCAGGAAAGCCTCGGTCCCCACGAGGCCGGATCGCCGCTGGCCGTTTTATTGAACGGTAATGAAACGTCAACACCCACGAACGTCTGCGCCGCTCGGCTAAATTGGAGAATGCCATGAAACCGTTTATCGCTTTGCTTCGCAAGGAATCCCGACAGCAGGGGGGCTTGGCCCTGGCGATGATTCTCTTTTGTTTCCTGCTCCAACTCGGTTCGGTCATGATGCAAATGACCTGGGGCGACTCCGGCGGCATGAATTTCCTGGCTATCGCTCTTTTCGTAACGGCATTGTTCGCCGGCTCGGCGGCGGCGATTTCCTTTGCCGGCGAACTGGACGACCAAACCTTCGGTTTCCTGCGCGGCCTGCCCGTCGCGGCGAGGACGATCGGCCTGGGTAAAATCGCCTGGCTTGTCCTCGGCACGCTGGCCGTCCTGGTCGGTACGTTACTTTCCTCGGGGCTTTGGCTGTTTCTCACCAGGGATTACACCCGCTTCACGCCGTCCGAATCCCTGGGACTTTTCGGCGTCGGAATTCTTGAAGCTTTCGTGTGGGGGCTTTTCTGGTCGCCGCGCTGCCGGAGCCAAATTTATGCCCTGCTGGCCACTTACGTCTGCGCGTCCGGCGGCGCGTTTTTGCTGGCCAACGTTTTCCGCATGGATACGCTGGGCGTCACCGATTCCTACATGGCCGCGATCCCGGCTCGGTTGGCCCTGGCCGGCATCGTTGGAATCTTCGCCGCCTCCGGTCTTTTCGATTGGTTTCGGTTTACCGTGCAAAAAAATACAGGTTTTGAACCGAGAGAAAGAAAGGCCCGGTCCCTTTGGAATCTCGTTGCCTGGCCCCGGCGTCCGTTTTTTTCCTTGCTCTGGCAAAGCGTCCGGCAATCGGCGCTGCTCCTCGGCATCGGCATGGGCGCGTCGATTCTGCTCGCTCTTTTCCGTCTCATGGGACTGAACGATCCTATATCGCCTTATGAAGGGATTTACATCCTCAACCTACTCGGCACATTATTTTACGTCCTCTTTTGCGGAACGATGTTCGCGGCGGATCAGAAGAAC
>JBEBTM010000226.1:0-7272 GCA_040393745.1 Thermogutta terrifontis
TGACCGGCAAGGCAAGCGGACCGTGCTCGCCTCGGAATTCGAGGGCAAGCGGTTCAACAAGCCGAACGATCTCTGGATCGATCCCAAGGGCGGGATTTACTTCACCGATCCCGTTTACGGCCGGGAATTCAAGGACGTCCAAGGCGGCGAGCATGTTTATTACATCCTGCCGGACCGCAGTAAAACGATCCGGGTCGTCGACGACATGCGGCGCCCCAACGGTTTGATCGGCACGCCCGACGGCAAGACGCTGTACATCACGGACGAACCGGCCCGGAAGGTTTGGCGCTACGAAATCCGGGAAGACGGCACGCTCACCGGCAAAACGCTTTTTTCCGAGCCCGCCGTGGACGGCATGAGCATCGACGACCGGGGTAATATTTACGTCACGGAAAACATGGTTATCGTGCTGAATCCCCAGGGCAAGGAAATCCAGCGTATCAAGGTCCCCGAAGTTCCCGCCAACGTCTGCTTTGCGGGTCCGGAACGCAAAACCCTGTACATCACCGCGAGAAAAAGCGTGTATAAAATCGAAATGCGCGTCAGTGGGGTGAAATGACAGAGGATAGAAGTTCATTCTCCATTTTCCATTCTTTATTTCTCCGCCATGCCTGAATCTCCGCTGTCCGTTCTTGTTGTCGACGACGACGTCAATCACGCCGAGGTGGTTGTCGCCGCGCTGGAGAAAATCGGGGCCGACTGCCTCGTGGCCCACAGCGAGCGACAGGCCCTGAAAGAGTCCGAAGCAAAAGCGTTCGACGTGATTATCACCGACCTAATGCTCGAACGGCCCGACAGCGGCCTTGAAATCCTCAAGGCCGTAAAACAGCAGTCCGAGGAAACCGAAGTCATCGTCGTCACCGGACACAACTCTGTTGAAATCGCCGTCGAAGCCATGCGGCAGGGAGCCTTTAATTACCTGCAAAAGCCGCTTGATTTGAAGCAGCTTCGCACGATCACGGAAAAAGCCGGCGAAAGTTCCCGGCTCCGGCACGTCAACCGGGAGCTCAAGCAGCGCCTCGACGAAAAATTCGGTTTCGACGGCGTTTTGGGGAGCAGTCCGAACATGCTCGCCGTGATTGAACGGCTCAAGCGGATCGCCCCGACCGATGCGACCGTGCTCATTCAAGGCGAAACGGGCACGGGTAAGGAATTGTTCGCGCAGTCGATTCACCAGAACAGCCTTCGAAAGAACAAGCCGTTCGTCGCACTAAACTGCGGAGCCTTGACGGAAAGCATTTTGGAAAGCGAGCTTTTCGGACACGTCAAAGGAGCCTTCACCGATGCTTCCTCGGATCGGCTCGGCAAATTCGAGTACGCCAGCGGCGGCACGCTCTTTCTGGACGAGGTGGGCGACATGCCCATGCCGACGCAGATCAAGCTACTTCGGGTCCTGGAAAACGGCGAAGTGACCCGGGTGGGTTCGAACAAGACGATCAAGGTCAATGTTCGGATTCTTTCGGCCACGAACCGGAATCTCGAAGACGCCGTTACGACCGGGACCTTTCGGCAGGATTTGTACCACCGGCTCAAAGTGGTCACGATCCGCATTCCGCCGCTCCGTGAACGAACCGGGGATATTCCGGTGCTTTTGGACCATTTTCTCAAGTTGTTTGCGAAGAAGTATCATAAAACGATCAAGGGAATCACGCCGGCAGCCCGGAAAATCATTCTCGGCAACGACTGGCCCGGCAACGTGCGACAGCTTCGCAATGCGGCGGAAAGCATGATCGTTGTCGATTATGACGAAATGATCGATATTGATGATTTGCCGGAGGAAATCGGCGGCGTGCTGACCTTGGAACCCCCGCCAAACGCCGTCATGGAAAGCGCGAGCCATGAAACCGACTCGGATTTGCGCAGCCTCGTGGGCCGACCGATCACGGAAATCGAGCGGCTGTTCATCCTGGAAACCCTGAAAGCAACCGGCGGAAACAGAGAGGAAGCCGCGAAAATGCTCGGCATCGGCGAAAGAACGCTCTATCGCAAGATCAAAGAATACGGGGATAATGCCTAAGTACTCGGCCAATCCTTGAATTACCAATGATCTTTCCTGGGAATCAACACCGTGGAAGAGGCCGGAATCGTGGAAGAGGCGCTACGGAATCTTCCATAGCGGGATTTGACATCGGAATGTCATCGAAAAACGCGACCCCAATGCGGGCGAGAGGACTTGAACCTCCACGCCTTGCGGCACCAGATCCTAAGTCTGGCGTGTCTGCCAATTCCACCACGCCCGCAGGTTTCAGGCCATTCGGCACGCTCGCAGTATATCCGAGACCGCGATTTTGGCAAGCCTCGCCAAGCGGGCACCGGGTGATTGCAAAGTTGAAAACCCGGCTTTTCCGCGTCTCTGCGAAAAATTTTCTTCCTGTTTTGAGCTGTGCAATCCTCCTGAAGCGAAGATCTTGCCGAAAAAATGTGGCCACAAATGCTGGCGGGGGCGAGTCTTCACATTCAGAAAATCGCTCTTGCAAAGCGATTTGTACGGGCGTATAATACCTCGACCCGTCATACTATGAGCGATCGTGGCTCGCTTTCCCCTTTCTCTCAAAGGATTGTTCGAAAATGATGAAAAAACTGGAAATCGTTTACGTCGTCCCCTCCCGCTACGATGAAGACGGTTATGTGCAACGCTGGATCAAAGGTGTTGTGCCGTCCAATTCGCTGGCCGTTTTGAAAAGTTTGGCCGGGGACATGATCGACCGGAAAACCTTGCCCGGCGTGGAAGTGACGCTGGAATCCTACGACGACAACGTCGAGAAAATCCCCATCAAAAAAATCGCGGCCCGAAACCGGAAGCCCGATACCAGGGTCGTCGTGGGTATCGTCGGCGTGCAGTCGAACCAGTTTGCTCGGGCTTCGGATTTGGCCCTGAAATTCCGGGAGCAAGGTGTTGACGTTCTCATCGGCGGCTTTCATGTTACCGGTGTGTTGGCTCTGTTTGAAACCCTGTCACCGGAACTGCAAAATCTGGTTGATCACGGTGTGACGCTCCTTGCCGGGGAAGCCGAAACGCCCGGCGTGATGGAAAACGTGTTTCAGGACGCCCTCGACGGTAGACTCAAGCCGGTTTACCGCTTTCCGAAGGCTCCCGATCTCTCCAAGGCTCCTCTGCCCAAGGCCGACCCGAAATACATCGATCATTTCGGAGCCCGATGGGCGACCATCGATTCGAGCCGCGGTTGTCCTTACGGCTGTACGTTTTGCACGGTCATCAATATTCAAGGCCGTAAGATGCGCTGCCGGTCCTCCGAGGCGGTGATTGAGACCATCCGCTGCAATTACGAAAACGGCGTTGCGAATTTCTTCTTCACCGACGACAATTTCGCCCGCAGCGCCCACTGGGAGGCTATTTTCGACGGCATGATCGATATGCGGGAGCAGGGTAAGGACGTCGGTTTCATGATGCAAATCGATACCCAGGCGAGTAAAATTCGGAACTTTACTGAAAAGGCGAAGAAAGCCGGTTGCCGAATGGTTTTCATCGGCATGGAAAGCGTGAATCCTGAAAACATCGCCGCGGCCGGCAAGACGCAGAACCATGTCGATCAATACCGCGACATGGTCCGCTGCTGGCAGAACGCGGGCGTGATCGTTCACGTTGGGTACATCATCGGATTTCCGAACGACACGCTGGAGTCGGTGCGCCGCGATGTGGTTTTTCTCCGGGACCATGTCGGCGTGGACCTGGTTTCGTTCTTCATGATGACGCCGCTGCCGGGCTCGGTGGACCACTTGGAAATGGTACGACGGGGTGACGAATTGGATCCCGATTTGAATAATTATGATTCGTTCCACGAAACGTTCCGGCACCCGGCCATGGCGCCTGGTGAATGGAAAGCCGCGACACAGCTCGCTTACAGTGAGTTTTACACGAAAGAACATTGCACGAACATTTTACGCCGTTTGCCCAAGGAGCATTATTGGCTCATGTTCTGGAATCTGATTTGGTATCGGTATTCCGGCGTGCTTTCAGGTACGCATCCAATGATGACCGGCTTTTTCCGCAAGAAGGACCGTTGCGACCGTCGGCCGGGCATGCCGCGTGAAAGTTTGCTCAAGTTCGCTTGGCGCTGGGTCAAGGATTTCGTGCTTGACAGTCGATCGTACATCCAGCTTTTCTTCGAATTCCAAGAGATTTGGTTTATGACCCGGAATTATGTGCCGGGCAAGGAGCCTGTTGCCGAAGTCATTGCGGCGCCGGAGATTCGGCGTTTGCCACGGCAGGTCATTTCACGCCGTTTGGCCAAGATGCGTAACTGGGCCCCGTTGGCTCAGCTCAAACTCTGTTGGAATTCACTCCAGCAGCGGGTCGCCGAACACAGTTGGTCCGGCCGATACGATGATGCCGTTCAGGAACTTCGAAGCACGCTTTCCGCTACGGCGAGACGGCTACGCGGCGTGAGCCGAAACCTTGCATCGATGGTTGGCCGGTCCGAAAAACGGGACGCCGAGGAAATCGACGCCGTGGCCGCCGAAATTGAAATATGCCTATCCGAGTTGGAACAAGCTCAGGCGGACCCTTCTGTGCTTTACCGAACGCAACAGTATGTGCGGGAAAGGATTCTGACCCGATACGACGAACTGGCGAGCCGTTGCGTCCGACTCAGACGTCGAGCCAATTCCTGGCGTGTCAGCGCCTTGGAAAAGCTGGAAAAGGGTCGACTGATCGGCTGCGGCGTGGCCCTGCTGCGTCGACCTTGGATGGCCTTCGTCGACTCCTATCTTTCGTTTCGCTTTTTCATCGCCCTGTCTCGAAAAGAATTGTGAGGTTTCGGCCGGGAGAACCGTTGTCCGTTTTCGTACTTCAAACTCGCGTGTTGAACGGTACAAGTACCCAACTTTTGCGGAACAAACGATATTGCTTGCTCAAAATTACCCCTTGTCAAAGAGGAAAAATACGATAAGATGATCGATTCCGTGAAGTTCCGGTGTTACCCTTCCATCGTCAAGAGAGGTTGTCATGCAAAAAAACATCCATCCGAAATACGTTGAAGCCCAGGTTTCCTGCGGCTGTGGCAATAAGTTCACGACACGCGCGACCCGGCCCGAACTGAAGGTCGATATTTGTAACGCTTGCCACCCTTTCTACACGGGTAAGCTCAAGCTCATTGACACTGCCGGTCGAATCGAAAAATTCAAGAGCAAATTCGCCAACGCGGGTTACGGCAAGAAAAAAGCCAAGGAATCCGCGGAAGGTTGAATACGTTCCGTTCGGGATCATAGAATGCCGCACCGGCATGTTGCGGCGCTGGATAACGAGGCGTTTCGATGAACTCCAACGATATCACACCACCGCCGGGTTCTTCCCAAGCCGGTGATTCAAACCCGGGCAGTGATTTCATCGAACGCTATCAGTCCTCGGTTGCGCCATCGGCGGTTCCCGATCTTTACGCTTGGCAAAGGAAGTCCGACTCCGGTTCCGGTACTCCATCAGCGTCTCCACAGGAACCGACACCGGTGGTCCCCGTCTCCTGGCGGGAAATATTCGCTGTCGCTCTTGGCGTGATACTGGCCGATGCAACGATTTATCGAGGTGCCGGATTCGCCGGAATGACCGCTCTTGCAATCGGTTGCGCACTGCTTATCTGGTTCGGATCGGCAAAACCGTCATTTTCCACCCGGTCGGTTTTGGTCTTTTTCCTTCTGGCTCTGGCCTCGCTGAAGCTGCTTTGGAGCGGCTTTATCATCACGGCTGTTTTCGCCTTCGGTTTGCTCTTCCTTTTCGGCTTACTCCAGTCGGGTCGGAAGCCTAAGTTACCGGATATCGTCGATTATTTTTTCCAGTCAACCCTGCTCGGCGGAAACGGCCTGACCGATTTCTCGCGGTATCTTGGAGGCAACGTATTTCGTCCATCCTCGGCGGCTTGCCTGGCCGTGGGGTTGCCGATCTTGGCGCTGGGGTTGTTCGGAACGATTTTCGTCATGGCCAACCGCTCGCTGGTTGACATGTTCCAGCGCTGGTTGCGCGACTTTGGTGAGTGGTTTTCCGGCGTTTCCGATTGGTTGCCGTCACCGATCCAGATTCCCCTCTGGATTCTGTTCGCCTGGATTCTCACAGGCATGATTCGTCCGTATTACGAGCCGCTTCGGGCCCAGCTTCTCGATTTTTTCGATTCGATGCGGCCGGAATCCGAATGGCTCGCGGCGAACAAGAACGAGAGCACATCGCCGCCCGTTGCCGAGTGGTCTTGGTACGCCGGTTGCCGGAACATGCTCATCGCGGTCATCGGACTCTTCGCCGTTTATCTCGTCTTCGAATTCCAAACGCTTTGGTTCAAAGACTTTCCGGACGGTTTTTGCTATTCCGATTATTCCCATAATGGAGCTGCCTGGCTCGTCGTTGCGTTGGCTTTGAGTACCGTCGTGTTGTCACTGGTGTTCCGGCGGGAAATGTACCGGGAACCCCGCGTGAAAACGATCCGTAATCTTGCCTGGGTTTGGTCTGTCCTGAATTTCGTGCTCGTTTTGGCCGTATATAACCGCCTCTGGCTTTATATCAACTTTAACGGCATGACCCGAATGCGCGTCGTCGGATTGCTCGGCGTGACGGCGGTTTTGATCGGCTTCGTGATGGTCGTTCGCAAAATCGCCGGCGAACGGCCTTTCGTCTGGCTCTTGGAGCGGTTTACCTGGACGGTCCTGTTGCTTGCAACGGTGTATGTTATTCTCCCCGTTGATTTGCTGGTCCATCGATATAATGTCGCAAGAATCTTACGGGGCGGCCGGCATTTAGCCCCGTCGGTCCAACTGACGGTCCAGCCGTTGAGTGACGAAGCGTACCTTGTCCTGCTGCCGATTGCCCGGTATTGCGACGATGACATTATCCGTCAGGGCGTGCGGGCGATGTTGGCTGAAAAGTTCAGCCGAATGCAACTGGACCGGCTTTCTCAAATTCCCATGGGCAAATTTGCCTGGACCCGATATCAGGCTTCGGAAGATATGCTGCTTCAACACCTGGAAGCCAACGCCGATGTCTTTCAGGGCGTCTTTCCGAATCTACACCGGCAGGATCAGGCGCGGCAGCGTTTCGTTGATTACGTTTACCGCTGGTATTAGCGGCCTCTCTCAGTGATCCGGTCAACGAAGGACGAGCGGTGTCCGCTGTGTCGCGGTTCGTACTGTATTTAATCCTCTCAGGACAAAAAGGACAACAAAATATGCGCAAGTTACTTGACGATACCCTAACTCGGTTTGAGGAACTGGAACACCTCATGGTTGCTCCCGAAGTTCTCGCCGATTCAAAAAAACTGCAGCAGGTTGCGAGAG
>JBEBTM010000227.1:0-7261 GCA_040393745.1 Thermogutta terrifontis
AAAAAGAAGAAGGAACCCAAACTGGAAGAGATGCCGGTGTTGCCCAACGATTACGCGGAGCACACCTCGGCCCTGGCGGGAATGACCTCGGAGGAAATCATCAAGCTGCTCGAAGCCCTGGGACGGATCGACGACAGCATGATCGTCTCACGCCGCCGTCCGGTCAAGGGCAGGAATACGTCCCGGGAAGTCGGCGGCAAACAGCGGAAGATGGGCATCGAAGAGGCTATTGAGTACGAAAAAAAACGAGCCGAAGAGCGAGAGGAAAAAGAACGTAAAGTCCAGGAAATGAGCGGCGTGGACCCCGACGCGTTCGAGCGGGACGAAATCAACGACGAAATTTATCCCAAACGCCTCACGCCGATGGATATCGTCCAGAGCCTGGAATCGGCGAGAGAACGGCTTGAAGAGGAAGACCGCGCGCGAGAACGGCGGGCCAAGGTTTTTTCACCCAAAGAGGAAGTTCTGCTCAATGTGCTCTTGGAAGTGAAGAAACTCGAAGCGGTCCGCGTCGCCCAGCGCATTGCCGAAAGACAGCGAAAAGCCGTGCTCGGTAAAACGCTGGAAGAACTCCGGGACGAACGGGAACGCAAAGTCCGTGAAATCCTGGGGATTCCCGAGCCGATCGAAGAAACCCAGGAAGAACGCGAAGAACGGTTACAGCAGGAAGAGGAAGCGAAGCAGGAAATGATCCGCTCTTTGCAAGGCTTCGAGAAAGGTACGAAAACCCTGGTCGACGAAGCGGGCGAAATGGCCGGCGAAAATATCGACGCCGCAGCCTCGGTCGTCCGTCAGTGGATCGGAAACGTGTCCATTGCCAGTGAGTAGCCCAAGAGATAACCCGAAACTTAATTTTCAATTCCCCCCATGGATGGTATTCAAAAGACGGCCTTGTTTTTAAGCGGACTGGAATGGAAAACCGTGGACCTGTTGCTCGGGCGGCTTGATCCGGAATCGGCCAAGGCGGTTCGGCGGGCTATGATGTCGCTTGGCACGGTCACGCCGCAGGAGACGAACCGGATCACCGGTGAATTTCTGACCGCCGCCGGGATAAACCGACCCGCCATGACGTCCGTGTCTTCGGGAGCTTATTCGCCTTACCGTACCGGAACGATGAAAACCGTGGAATTCGGCGGTGAAACCGTTTTCGTTTCGCCGGGCTCGAATAATGCAACAAAAACAAATCCGCGGAAAAATTTGAAACCCTTCGAATTCCTGGCTCCCCTGGATGCGTCCGACATCGCCGCCGAAATCGCGGGGGAACATGCCCAGACGATTGCCATTGTGCTGGCCCATCTGCCGGCGTCCAAGGCGGGCGAAGTGCTGGGTGTACTGCCCGACCGTGTTCAAATCGAGGTAGCCCGCCGGCTCACCGAGTTTGATCCCATTTCCGATACGGAATTTCTGCCGGAAATCGAGGCCGTTCTGAAAGAGCGTTTCGATCGGTATCTTTCGAAGCGGCATCGGCGCAAACAGGGAGTCGCCGTGATGGAACACATCTTGAAAGCGACGAACCCGGAGACGCAGGCCCGGATTCGCTCGAACCTTCGGCGCGAAGCGTCTCAAGAACGGCCGGACGTCGATACTTTTGACGAACTCATCCGCCGGGATGATCATGAATTGGCATCGTTGTTCCGCTCACTCGACCTTCGTGTAACGACATTGTCGCTTATCGGGGCAAACCCGGCTTTGATCGAGCGTGTCACGGAACGTATGACGCCCGAGGATAAGCAGCGTATACGCCGGGAATTCCGGCAATTTCGTGATGTCGATGAAAACGACGTTCAAAAGGCCCGGCAGATTGTCCTGGAACGAGCTGAAAGAATTTTTTCCGAACGATAAAGCATGCCACACCAGAAAAAGCCGCAAGATCCCCCCGTGGTTCATCGCCTCGTACCGTTCAATTTTGTCGATTTGGAAGACAAAGCCACGGACTATCTCGCCAAAGTCAAGGCCGAAGCACTGCAGATTGCCGCGCAGGCCCGAAACGAAGTCGCCCGTCTCCGGGAAGCGACTTTTGCGGAAATCGAACAGGCCCGCAACCAGGCCCGGCAGGAAGCGGAATCGATGCGGACCCAGCTTGAAGCCTTGAAAGTCAAGCTCCAAACCGAGGAAGCGAACTTTCAGAAACGAAAAACCGAACTCGAAAGCGAAGCGATCAAGATCAAAGCCGAGGTCAAACAGAACGAAGACGCCGCGCGAAAAACGGGTTACGACGAGGGACGCCAGGTCGGTTACGATGAAGGTAAGAGTAAGGGTTACGCCGACGGGGAATTGCAAGCGACGGTCGATTACGCCGAAAAAGTTCGCAACGAGGCGACCATCCAACTCGGTGCCCAACTGGAAACGCTCATGCCCGCCTTGCAGTCGATGGTCGGCCAGCTTGAAACGGCGAAGCAGTCGTTCCTACAACTCTGGGAACAAAGCGCGATCAAAGTGGCGGCGTCGATTGCCGGCCGGGCGATTTCCCGACAACTGCCCGACATGGTCGACGTGCCGATGAAACTGTTGCGTGAAGCGCTGGAGCTTGCGGCGGGCGGTACTTCGGTGCGGATTCGGCTCAATCCGAACGATTATTCGGCTCTGAAACCGCAGATGGATCTTCTCATCGGCGAAATGCTCGGCGCGGCCCAAACGGACGTGGTCTCCGACGGCAAAATTTCCCCCGGCGGCTGCGTTTTGGAAACGTCCCTGGGCGTGATCGACAACCAGATCGAAGCCCGACTCGAACGGATCGAGCAAGAGCTTACGATAATTGAAAATTGAAAATGGATAATGGATAATGAGGGAAGAAAAATGGCGGGTGGAGAGAATGTGATCGTTGAGAAAACCTTTGATTTCGCCGTTCGGATGATTCGTCTGTATCAATTTTTATGCAAGGAACATAAAGAATTCGTCCTGTCGAAACAGCTTCTCCGGGCGGGCACGAGTATCGGCGCCAACGTGAGCGAAGGAACGCAAGGGCAGTCGAAAAAAGATTTTCTTACGAAAATGAATATCGCCCTGAAGGAAGCCGTTGAAACGAAATACTGGATTCGACTTTTGCGTAAAACGGAATTCCTCTCCGAGAAACAGGCCGAGAGCATTTTGCAGGATTGCGAGGAAATCGTCAAAATTCTTCACGCCATCGTCAAAACAACCAAGCGGGAAATTGAAAATAGAAAATTGCGCAAGCAACAACCATTTTCCATTTTCAATTTTCCATTTTCAATTCCAAATGCACAGCATTGAAATTCACATCGACAGCATCATGCCGGCCCGGATCGTGGGGACCGTGGTGCAGACGCATGGCATGACCATCGCCGCGGCGGGGTTTCCCGCTCCGGTGGGCAGCGTCGCCGAAATCGACCGGCCCGGCGGCGAATCGCTCGTTGCCGAAGTGATCGGTTTTCGTGACGATTTAACGATCCTGTATCCTTACAGCGACATCACCGGCGTCCGGCGGGGCAACCGCATCCGGCTTACGAAAACGTTGCCTTGGCTGCGCGTGGGTGAGAATCTTTTGGGCCGCGTCCTCAACGCCGAAGGCAAGCCCGTGGACGGTCTCCCACTGCCGGTGCTCGAAGACCGGATTTTGTTCGATAATGACCCGCCCATGGCCAGCAGCCGACCCCGGATTCACGACATCCTTTCCACCGGCGTGCGGGCCATCGACGGCATGTTTACCTGCGGAGCCGGGCAGCGGCTCGGAATTTTCGCGGGCTCCGGCGTGGGAAAAAGCGTCACGCTCGGCATGATCGCCCGTTACACCAGCGCGGACGTGATCGTCATCGGTCTCATCGGCGAACGGGGCCGGGAACTGAACGACTTCATCCAGCGCGACCTTGGCGAAGAGGGACTCAAGAAGACCGTCGTGGTCGTCGCCACGTCGAACGAACCGGCCCTGATGCGCGTTCGGGCGCCCATGACGGCCATGGCGATTGCCGAGTATTTCCGTGACCAGGGAAAAAACGTACTGATTATGATGGACTCGCTGACCCGGTTCGCCATGGCCCAGCGGGAAATCGGACTCGCGGCCGGTGAGCCGCCGACGACCAAAGGTTATCCTCCTTCGGTCTTCGCCATGCTGCCGAAGCTTGTCGAAAGGGCCGGACGCTCGCCAAGCGGTACGATAACCGCCTTTTTCACCGTGCTTGTCGAAGGTGACGACCACAACGACCCCATCGGCGACACCGTCCGGGGCCTTTTGGACGGCCACATCTGGCTCTCACGCAAGCTCAGCACCCGGGGCCATTATCCGGCGATCGATCCGATTGAAAGCATCAGCCGGTTGATGCCCGACATCTGCGACCGCGAACATCTCAAGTCGGCCCGGGCCATGCGGAAGCTGCTCGGCGTGTACCTGGACAACGAGGATTTGATCTCCATCGGAGCCTACCGTCAAGGCAGCAACCCGGAAATCGATTATGCGATCCGCATGAAACCGCAGATCGACCAATTCCTGCAACAAGATGTCGGCGACAAAGCCGACTTGGTCGAAACCGTACAGCAGATCAAGACGCTTATGGGAGTGAAGGGGGAGAATTGAAATGGACAATTGTGAAGTCGCTTGTGTTTTTAGCCGTTCGTTTATCGTAAAAAACGCTTGTGTCGGCATTGGAATTGCCCTGACAGAGAAAAACAGTTAAAATGACGACAGGTTTTGTTTCAATTTTACTCTTACCATTGTGCCTCTAATGCGCCTGTTGCTTTTCCTGTTGATCTCTTGTATCTCCCTGTCCCTTTGTGCCGACGAACCGAAGGGGGTACCGCCGCTTCGCGTCGTGTACTTTTCGCCAGCCGACAAGACACCGGAACCGGACCGCCATGAACGGCTCGGGCGGACGCTCAAGCAAATCCAGGAGTTTTACCGCCAAGGCATGGAAGCGAACGGTTACGGTCCGAAAACCTTCGCCTTGGAATGGGACGAGCCGGACAAACTCAAACTCTACGAAGTCCAAGGCAAAAAAAAGGTTTCAGAATACCCCAAAGATTCCGGCTGGATCGTTTACGACGAGGTCAAGCAAGCCCTCAAAGATGCGGGCATGGATTTCCAAAAGGAGTATGTCCTGATTCTCGGACAATTTCTCAAGTGGGACGGTGACGTCGCCACGGAATGCGGGCCTTATGCCGGTGCCGGCTGGAACGATGGCGGCGTCTGCTGGGCCGTGGAAGACAAGCTCGTCGATTCCGATTTCCTTGCGTCCAAGGAACCGGGAGCCTACCATTATTTCGTCAGGCACTGTTCACTCGGCATATTCAACACGTTTTACGTCGGCGGCCTGGCCCACGAACTCGGCCATTGCTTCGGTGTACCGCACGATTGCCAGACCGATGTACAGCGGAAGGAACTCGGCGTTTCGCTCATGGGGGCGGGAAATCATCATTACGGCAAAAAACGACGAGGTGAAGAGCCGGACGCTTTCATGACACAGGCCACGGCCATGCAGCTTTCGGTCTGCAAGGCTTTCGATCCGGATTTCGCCTCAAGGGAATTGCGGGCGTCGTGGAACCTCGAAAAACTCGACGCCTCGTTCAAGGACGGTAAACTGATTCTCGAAGGGAAAACCGATACCGCTCTGCTGCCTCTCGGTATCATCGCCTACAACGACAATGCCCGGATCAAAGACGATTACGACGCCAAAGCCTGGACCGTCAAACCCGATAAAAACGGCGAATTCCGTTTCGAAATCACCGAACTGGAACGAGTGCCGTATGAAATGCGACTGGTCGCCTTGTTTTTCGACGGAAACAAACGAACCGTCAAGATTCCTTATTCCAACAGCGGGGGAATACCGACGACGGAGCCGTTTCCTTCGACCGTCGCACGGACCAAAATCAACGGACTTTTAGATGTTCGGCGCTTCGACGAAGTTGAAAAAACGCTCGACGAAATGATCGAAACGTATCCCGACAGCCTCGATTGGCGACGAAAGCGGGATCATTTGTCGACGCTACGAAATTCTCGAAAACAGGTGATTCCCGACCAAGTACCGATGGATGAAACGAGCATGAATCTTGCCGAGGCGAAGGCCGATTCGGAAAAGGTCGGCTGGTACGAACCGTCGCGGAACATTTTACGGGAATGCGGCTTCATGGAAGTCGACGGCATGTTTTTCGAATCGGGCATCTATGCCCATCCGGCGTCGAGCTATGTATTTTCGCTCGGGAAAAAATGGAAGGAATTCCGTTTCGCTTACGGCCTCCAAGATGGTAAACCCGGCACGGCCGTGTTCGTCGTTCGAGGCGACGGCAGGGAGCTTTTTCGAAGCCGAACCGTAACGAAGGAAGAGTTGCTCCTGAAAAAAATCGACGTGAGCGGCGTGGATAAATTGGAATTGGCGACCGAAGACGCCGGCGACGGTTGGGCCAACGACTGGGGACTTTGGATCGAACCGAAGTTGGTACGATAATTTGTGGAACGGTGGAAATAAACTTGTTTGGAGAAACATTCATGATCGTCCGGTATTTGCTTTGCCTTTTGACGTGCTTCATTACGATGCAGTCTTCCATGGGACTCTTTGCGGAAGAACCGAAGGGCGTGCCGACGCTCAAGATCGTCTATTATACGCCCTCCGATTGCGAACCTCTTCCCGGTCGACATGAACGTCTCGGCCGGGTGATGAAACACATACAGGAGTTTTACCGCAAGGGCATGGAAACGAACGGCTACGGCCCTATGACGTTCGCCTTGGAATGGGACGAGCCGGGCAAACTCAAACTTTACGATGTCAAAGGCAAAGGAAAACTGTTTCAATATCGGGACGCCCCTACGGAAGCGCTTTTATCGGAGGTCATGCCGGCTCTAAGGTCGCGGGGAATCGTCGCTGAAAATGAATTTATCCTCGTCATCGGCCCATTCATGCATTGGAAAGACGATGTCGTCATGGAATTCGGACGTTATTCCGGCTCCGGCAACGGTTATCACGGAGCGGCTTGGGTCAGCGACGACAAGTTTCTCGACGCCGATCATCTTTCGGCCAAGGAACCGACGTATTTTTATCCCGGCCACGGCGGTCCCTGTTCGCTCGGGCAGCTCAATACTTTTCTCATCGGTGTGATGGCCCATGAACTCGGGCACTGTTTCGGACTGTCTCATGATTGCGAGCTCCGGTCGCAGATCCCGAAGCACGGTTTATCTCTCATGGGCAGTGGAAACCGCGTCTACGGCGATGAGTTGCGGAACGAGGGACCTGGCGTTTTTATTTCAAAACCCTCGGCAAAGCAGCTTTAGGGCTGCCGGGCATTCAACCCCCCCAAATCACCCATTCGAAACGAAAAA
>JBEBTM010000228.1:0-7237 GCA_040393745.1 Thermogutta terrifontis
GACCTCGCTGATGACTTCCCGTGAGACGAACGAAATTTCATTTTCGAGAGATTCGTGAACGTAACTACGGAACGTGTTGGTGCTCATCATCAGGGTTACGACAATGAGGACGATGGTCATCAGGATGACCGGTAACTGGATTTTCGGCTGGATGGTGTTGAGGAATCTCATGGGTGTTTCACTTTGCTGGACGGTAGGATGCGACAGGTATTCAAGCCACTTGCGATTACGGAATGACCTGCCGAATGATCCACGGGGATACAAAAAACGACGCAGATAAACTGACAAAATGCGCAGTGTAAATTAGGATAAACAAGCAAAACAGTCAATAAAATCAAAGTGTCCTGCATGAGGATTCCTGGCAGTTTCACCGAAAAAAATGCCAAAAGAACGATTGTGACGATTTTTTCGACTGCTCGCTTTTCATAATCCTTCCGTCATTGACATTCCCAATCCGTTTGAGACAATGGCGGTTTAGGGATTTCAATAAACTATCATCGACGGAACCGACCATGGGAAAATCCGAAAAAACGAACCTCGGCACCCTTCCTCCGGTCCTCGACCGTGTCTTTGCTGCGGCAAAGGTGGCTGAAGAGAACCGGGGCCAGGACATTGCCATCCTCGATATGCGGGAATTGACCAAGGAATTTGACTATTTCCTCATCGTTTCCGGTTCAAGTCGACGGCAACTCTATGCCATCGGCGACGAAATTCAGAAGAAGCTGGCCCGCGAAATGGGCGATACCTGCCTGTCCGTGGCCGGTCACACCGAGGGTCGCTGGGTCGTGATCGACTACGGAGATATTATCGTCCATCTTTTCGAGCCGGAAACCCGCCGCTATTACGCTCTTGAAGAACTCTGGGGCAAAGCCGGCCGGGTCGAATTACCGAAATCCTGACTAAAACCATGGACTTCCACCGCATGATCGACCGCCGGGCTCAAGGCTCGGCAAAGTGGGAAATGGCCCGAGCGGCTAACGGCGGGAAGTTGGACGACCGGATTCTCGCCCTGTCCACGGCCGACATGGATTTCCCTGTCGCCCCGGAAATCGCCAAAGCTCTCCACGAGGCCGTGGAGGACATCGTGCCCGGTTACACCTTGCCCACGGACCGATATTTCGACGCCGTGATTTCCTGGATGGCCAGGCGCCACGATTGGACGGTCGAAAAAGACTGGATCGTCGGTTCCCCCGGCATCGTTTCGGCCCTGTATTACCTTCTGCACGGTTTCACGAAGCCCGGCGACGGCGTGATCATCCAATCGCCGGTGTACCACCCCTTCGCCGATTCCATCCGAATCACGGGCCGGAAAATCCTGGACAATCAACTTTTGTACGAAAACGGCGTCTACCGCATGGACTTCGACGATCTCGAACGCCAAGCGGCCTCGCCCGGGACGAAAATGATGTTCCTGTGCAGCCCGCACAATCCCGTGGGTCGATGTTGGACCCGGGACGAACTGGAGCGGGTCGCGGAAATCACGGCCCGGCATGAGATCCTCGTCGTGGCCGATGAAATCCATTTCGACTTCGTATTCCCGCCGCACCGCCACACGGTTTTCGCCTCCCTGCCGGATAAGTGGACGAAAAACATCGTCGTCTGCACCTCGCCGTCGAAGTCGTTCAACATTGCCGGACTCCAGGTTTCGAACATCGTCATCCCCGATCCCGGGATTCGCAAACAGTACCGAGACACCGCTTTTTCCTGCGGTTCGATGCTGCTGAACGTCTTCGCCTTCCCGGCCTGCATCGCTGCGTACGAAAAATCGGAAGACTGGCTCGACGCCTTGCTCGCCCACCTCGCGGAGAACGACGGCGTCATCCGGAAACGCCTTGCCGAAGAATTGCCGTCCAAAATCGCGATCCCGCCGCTGGAGGCGACGTACCTGCAATGGCTCGATTGTTCAGCTCTGAAACTCACGCCGCTCGAACGACAAAAGCGATTGCACGAAGCCGGTTTGTTTTTCGAAAGCGGCCTGGTCTTCGGAGCCGGTGGCGACGATTTCGAGCGATTCAACATCGCCTGCAACCGGGAAACGATCGACGAAGCACTGGCCCGCCTTGCGCGACTGTTCGGCTGATTTTTATCCAAAAACCATGCGTCCCCGAAATTCTCCACATCGCGGCATGATCCTTTTCGTGGTGAGCATTGTCATTGCCATGCTCGCCGTAGGGGCTCTCGCACTCCTTCGTCTCCTGTCCACGGAGCATGAAGCGACCCTGCTGCGCGGCGATGAAATCCAGGCCGGTCAACTTGTCGATTCCGGGGCCGAGTTGATCGCCTTGACCCTTGAAACGCCTGAAATTGCGACACCGACGACGTCCGAAGCGATTTCCGACGCCTTGAATTTTTCGCAACGAAATACCGGGGAAGCCGAACGGGCGAACATCCTGTACGACAATCCGACCCTCTTTCGTGGCGTGGAAGTCGTTCCCGCCGGTTTCGATCGTCCGCGGCGCGGCGCGGGCCGGTTTACCGTCTTTGCGCCCCGGATCGAAAATAATCGCCTGCGAGGCGTCCGTTTCGGACTCGTCAACGAATCGGCCCGGCTCCACCTCGGTACCGTGCTCCAATGGGAACAGGAATCGCCCGGCCAGGGAGTTCGCGCCTTGATTAAACTGCCCGGCATGACACCGGCGATTGCCGATTCCATTCTCGATTGGATCGACGCCGACAAAACGCCGCGAGGCTCCGGCGCCGAGCTGGAATACTACGAACGCATCGGTGTCGCCTACCGGCCCCGCAATGCCGTACCCGCGACGCTGGAAGAACTGCTGCTCGTCCGAGATATGACACGAAAATTACTCTTCGGCTCCGATGAAAGCTATTCGTACGGTGCAAAGATGAGCGACCTTCAGCGGCTCCGATCTTCACTGGACGATCAAAACGATCTACTCCTTCAAGTGCCGGAAAACACGACGGGGATTGTTACGGAAAAAGCGCTGCCCGGCGAAGAACGGGTCGACGGGGAACAGGACGGCGTACAAAATCCCGTGCCGGAATCCGCCCTCCCGGACAATATCTTCGGCGATCTCGTTCTCGAAGACGGCGAACCGCCCGTGCCGTGGTGTTTCCTGCTCACCGTGGTCAGCGCCGAGAAACTGGTCGACCCGCATGGGACCGCGAAATTGTACATAAACGACGAGAACCTCGAGTTTCTCGAAGAACGGCTCAAACTCCGGCTTGACGAAGATTCCGTCGCGTTCGTTCTGCTCTGGCGGAAAGTGAACGGGACGCTTGAAAATCCGATCGATCTGCTCGATGCCACGCTGACCGACCCCGATTCGCAGGAGGAACGGAAAAGTCCATTTTCACTCGAGGAAACCACGGCGGAAGCGAAATTCCTGACCCTGCTCGACTATGCGACCTGTCGAAACGATATCGTCGTCACCGGCCGGATCAACGTCAATGAAGCCCCGCAAGCGATCCTCGAAGCGGTGCCCGAACTGAACGAAGAAATTGTTACGAAAATCATCGCACGCCGCAGCACGCCCGGTCGACAGGGCCAGGGACGCTTTCGTCATCCCGAATGGTTGCTCGCCGAAAAACTCGTCGATAAGACGACGATGAAAAAATTGTCAAACCGCCTGACCACCGGCGGCGACGTGTACCGGGCCCAGGTCGTCGGCTTCTTCGACGGCCAGGGAACCGCAAGCCGGGCCGAGATTGTCATCGACGCCACGGTGAAACCGCCTCGCCAGATTTTCCGCAAGGATCTGACCATGTTCGGCAGCGGGTTTGAATGATCGCTGCCGCGGCATCGTCTTTTTCGCCCTTGAAAACGCCCGTCCAAGCGTCCGATCGAAACGATTCGTCGTTCGGGGTCGGCGGGGCTGGAGGATTTGCGATAAAGACGGTATAATGAGTTTTTCGTTTCCTTGTCTGAAAAATCGCGACCCGATTCTTACCCCTTCGCAGCCATGCACGATCCTTATTTTCAAGAGCTCTTCGCCGAGCGCATCGGCGGTGTCCGTTACGGAAAATCGACTGAAATCTACAAGTTCGAAAAGATCAAGCGGGCCAAACGGCAGGCGATCAAGGATTTTCCCGATCGTCCTCTGATCGACTTCGGCATCGGCGAAAACGACGATATGGCCGACGACCATGTCCGTCGCGTGATGACCCAGGAAATCGACAAGCTCGAAAACCGGGGGTATGCCGATAACGGCTGCGACGAATTCAAGCAGGCCGTGGCCCGGTTTATGCACCGGACCTTTGATGTCACCCTGGACCCGGCCACGGAAATCAACCACGCCATCGGTTCGAAACCCGCGCTGGCCATGTTGCCCTGGGCGTTCATCAATCCCGGCGACCTGACCCTGATGACCGTCCCCGGCTACCCCGTCGCGGGAACGCACACGGGCTATTGCGGCGGTACGGTGTACAATATACCACTGCTTGAGGAGAATCACTTTTATCCCGACTTCGACGCCATCCCTACGGATGTTCTCGATCGGGCCAAGCTGCTTGTCATCAATTATCCGAACAGTCCCACGGGCCAGGTTGCGACGTTTGAATTCTATGAGAAAGTCGTTGCGCTGGCTAAAAAACATCGCTTCGTGGTCGTACAGGACGCCGCGCATGTCATGTTCAGTTTCCGGGATAAGCCGCTCAGCTTCCTTCAGGTGCCGGGCGCCCGGGACGTGGGCGTGGAAGTTCATTCGCTATCCAAAGGCTGGAACATGATCGGTTGGCGCATCGGTTGGGTGTGCGGTAACGAGCGGATCGTCCGCGCCTTTGCCGACATCAAGGACAACAGCGACAGCGGCCAGTTTCTGGCGATTCAAAAGGCGGCCGTGGCGGCGCTGGACGACCCGGAAATTCCCCGGCAGGCGCATGCGAAATATCTGAGACGCCTCCAAAAGCTGGTCAGCACGCTCCAGGAACTCGGTTTCGAATGCGACGTACCCGGCGGAACGTACTTTTTGTACACAAAATCTCCCAAGGGCGTCATGGACGGTCCCCGGTTCGACAGCGCCGAAGAAGCGAGCCAGTTTTTGATCCGGGAAAAGTCGATCTGCACGGTCCCCTGGGACAATGTGGCTCCGTACCTGCGCTTCTCGGTGACTTACGTGGCTCCCGACGAACCGGCCGAAGACGATCTCATGTTCCAACTCACCGAACGTCTCAGCGGTTGTATCTTCGAATTTTGAGGGTTCTACGACTCGCCATAAAGGAAAAATCATGGACGAACAAGAGCGCCCCTTTGTCATGGTCGACGGCAGAAAGTATGTGCTCGCTGAAGACGAAGCGTCGGACATCATGCCGGAAAACGGCCCGGAACCCGAGATATTTCAGCGGCTCACCGATCCGCCGCGCTCGGTGTCGCTTTCGGCCCGAATCCTGCTCCTGCTCGGCGGCGGACTCACGGGCTCCTTCGGCTGGTTTTTCGCCTGTTTCGGGATGATCTTCTGCATCGTTTTCATCCCCATGGCCCTGACCGGCCTGGCGGACCTGACGCACAGGCGTTTCGAACTCGCCGGAAAAGGCGAAGTCGTTCGCGTGGAGAAAACCTCGTCCACCGTGAATGATTCAGCGGTCATGCGGATCGTTTTCAAAGACGCCGAAGGCAACGAGAATACTTGTTACACGCATACGAAAAACTTCGAGGAAGGCGACGAGGTCGAACTGGTCCAATGCGGTGGGCGGCACAAAATCGCGGAAACCCGACTCACGGCATTCGGAGCGTTCATCCTGATTTTTGTGTTTGTTCCGTTGGTTTTTCCCGCCGTGGGAATCGGAATCGTCCTGTGCGCATTCTTCAGCGGCTTGAAGTCGTTGCATCTTTTGCAGGACGGACTCGTCGGCCGGGGAAAATTCATCGACATGATTCCGACGGGAACCTCCGTCAATCACAGGCCCGTGATGAAATTACGCTACAAATTCAAAGCCGACGACGGTGAAGTCTACGAAGCCTTCGCCACGGCCCTGGAAACCGAGCGACTCACCGACGACGCCGTGGAGCCGCTGTTGTACGATCCGATGGAGCCGAACCGGTCGGTGTTGCTCGACGGGCTGCCCGGTAAGATCCGGTACGACGACATGGAGCGGACGTTCAGGACGAATCCGCTTCGGACACTGCTCCCGCTGTTTTTCTGCACGTTATTTTTCATCGAACTCGTTTTGCTTGTCCTCGCCGTGAGCGGCGGCGGATTGATTCCCTTTGAATGAATTCTTCAGATGAACATCAAAACATTTCGAGCGGCCGATTTACAGGAAGCCCTGGGGCTCGTTTTCGCGGAATTCGGCGAGAACGCCCGAGTCATGCATACCCGGCAAGTCGATGAGCCGCGATTGTTCGGGCTCCTTCGCCGGCGATTCGTCGAAATCACGGCCGCGGAAGGTTCGGCGCCTGCCGCGACGTCGGAGGATCAAACGGAAAGGACTCCGGCGTTTTCGAGCGTAAACAAGTCGACGACCCGTACCCGACCCGGACGGTCGGATGATTTCGTGCAAAATCTCCTGGAAAGTCCCTACGAATCCGTGCTCCCCGCGCGGGAACCGGCGATTTTACGCACGGAAATTCCTTCAATGCCCGAACCGCCGCTTCCCCGGAACCCCGTCCCGCTGGGTCTTTGGCGGCGTTTCGAGCCCGACGAACTCAATCCGACGGTGCTGCAGCGTAACCTGTTGATCCGATTCGGCGAATTCCTGCGTTTCGGCGGCCCTCTGGATCTTTCGGGATCGAAATCCGGCCCCTTGATCGCGGCCCTCGTGGGGCCCACGGGAGTCGGCAAAACTTCGACACTGGCCAAACTCGCCGCGCATTACAGGCTCCGTGAATTCAAGCAGGTCGGTTTTCTCACCGTGGACCTGTTTCGGCTCGGGGCGACCGACCAGTTGCGAAAATACGCCGAGATGCTCGACGTGCCGCTTGAAATCGTTTCGGAAATGTACCGCGTGAAAACGGCGATTTCCCGACTCAAGGACCGTCATGTGATTTTGATCGATACCCCGGGTACGAACCCGAAGAATGTCGCGAAGATGCAAATGCTCGGAACGCTTTTGGACGCCGCGGGAGTCGACGAAGTTCACTTGCTCCTGCCCGCAACGAGCAGCGCGGCCGTCATGGACGACGCTTTCAAGCGGTTCAGGCCCCTCGGACTCACGGGGCTGACGCTGACGAAACTGGACGAAACCGTGGGCCTGGCGGATTTGTACCGATTTTTGAAGGCGAATGAATTTCCGTTGCGGTTTTACTCCACGGGACAGAACATCACTGAAGACATCGAAGTCG
>JBEBTM010000229.1:0-7220 GCA_040393745.1 Thermogutta terrifontis
AAAAACCGCCTATTCCTAAAAATATCCATACAACGGCCAAGGAAAGGAAAGAGCCGCTGTCGTGGGCTATCATTTGTCCCAAGATGATTCCGGCGATGAAACATAAAACAAAACCCCAAGCAGTGAACCTGCTTCCCCAATGCCAGCATCTCTCTTTTATCCTTGAAGCGGTATCGAGAGATGGAGTATTGATCGACGTACTTGTTTTGGCCTGATTGGAGTCGGAATCAAAGGCCGTGCCAACCGTCGCCAGTTTGCCGTTGACGCTGACCGGCGTATCCATGCCGACCTTACCTTGCGAAAGAAGTTCAAGAAGCCTCTGCCTCGATACGGTCGTAGCTGTACCGTCAAGAATGATCTCTAATTTCATGGTGATTTAATGATGGCTTGAAAGCGATCTTTTCCATCATGGTAAACGGATACGCTCTTTCGAAACATGGACTTGAAACGGGTCGTCAACCTATTACTTCAAATATTTCTCCAAAAGTTTCTTTCCGGTACATCGATCACAGGGTTTTGAACTTTTTCCCGGTGAGAATCTGCAATAGGTACATCGACTGCTGCCTTTGACACATGCCGGACAATTCGGCCTGACACCAAGACCGGTTGCCGCTCCGTAACGCTGACATTGATCGCATTCCTTTGTGATCTGGTAGCCGCTCCCACCGCAACGGTAACAAGGCTTTTCTATTTTACCGGAGCCGCCGCAAATCTCACAGTCGTTCAAAGCGATTTTCGCTCCGCCGGAGAGTTCTTCTTTGAATTCCGGCAGCGCCACCGTTCCTCCCAATGTGATGCCGCTTCCCTTGCATGTAAGACAATGGAAGATTCCTGTACCACCACACCCCTCCGTGCAACGAGACCGACCTTCTTTTCCTTTACAACGCGGGCAGGGCCACTCGCCTTTTCCACTACATTTTTTACAGGGCAGGCCCTTTCGAAGTATATTTCTCGCCATTTGGTACTGCCGTCCATCATCTACACCTCCTCTCGCGTTTCCATCGCGTAGATTGTCCGCTCCTACAGGCATTGGATTTTTGACTGGAACATCATTGAATTGCGCCCAAGCGTTCGATGTCCATCCGAACAAAGCGACGACCAAAAGTACGATTGTCCATTTTTTACCATTCGTCAACATGTTTTCCTCCGAATCTTTGTTGGTGTAAAAATATTGAAAACCATCCATTCATCACGATGTAACTCAAAAAGCCGCGTTTTTGAGTTATCTATTAAGGAAAGGCCACTGACGAGACTGAAACGCCCCGCCGGATTTCTTCCCCTCCATATATAGTCAACGGAAACACCGGTCACGGCGCGCAAAAAAAGAGTGTCGCAGGCCTGCCGTCTCACTCTCGCCAAAGAGTATCAGAACAAGTCCATACGACACCCCGTACAGGGGTGCCTGCAACATTGTTCTGATTTGGGCGGTCTTGATACAAGAGTTCTAACGTGACGCTAAAACTCAGGTTGGCGATTCGAGACGGACATGCCCGGCTATAATTTTGTCACTTCGTCGATTACTCGATAAAAATCTCCAAAAAAGTGATGTATTCGAATGAAATTCAGGTAAAAACCCTCTCTTTCAATGTACCAAGTTTCAGCGTCCGAAGCAATTCCTGAAAGAAAAAATGCAAATCTCTGGTCGATTCGCTCGATTCTCACTATATTATGTCGAAGATGATCTTATATCCGCCAAGCCGCTGTCCTGTAATTCGTCATGCCCTGTCCCGACGACAAAACACTGAAGTTGTCCATCGCCGGGAGGCTTGCGCCCCAACAGATCGAATGGATTGAACGGCATCTCGAAAACTGTCCGGCCTGTTCCGAGCGACTGTCCAAACTCGAAACTGAGGCAAATATTCCGATTCTTCAAGACCTCAAAGCCGCTCAACTGACCGGATCGGATAGCATGGCAGTCGGGGGCGGCAGCGATTCCATAGATGAGGGTATCCCCGGAACCATCGGTCACTACAAGGTTTGCGGTGTCCTCGGCGCCGGCGGCATGGGGACGGTCTACCTTGCGGAGAACTCACATCTCGACCGAAGTGTTGCCATCAAGGTCGTCAAGGCGTCGCGGCAGATTCACCAGTCATCCATCGACCGATTCGTCCGGGAGATGAAAGCGGCGGGGAAACTGCACCACTCGAACATCGTCCAAGCCCTCGACGGCGGTGTGATCGACGGCCAGCCCTACCTTGTCATGGAGTATCTGGAAGGTTGCGACCTTTCGAGATACGTTAAGGAACACGGCCCGCTCCCGGTCAAGCAGGCTTGCAACATTATTCGGCAAGTCGCGGCAGGGCTGGATTACGCTCATCGACTCGGTTACGTCCATAGGGACATCAAGCCGCAGAATCTTTGGATTACCCCCGACGGAACGGTCAAGATACTCGACTTCGGCTTGGTCAGTCTACTTGAATCCGAAAAGGTCGGTGGTTCAGTCAACCCTTCCCCTTACGATACCAGCGATGGAACGATCCTCGGTAGTTCGGACTACATTTCACCAGAGCAGGCCGGAAGTCCCCAAAAAGCCGACAGCCGAAGTGATGTTTATTCCTTGGGTTGCACCTTCTTTTATCTGCTGACGGGCCGACCGCCGTTCGACAAGGCAACACACCCAACGCTCAACGCCAAACTGGAAGCCCACGCCACCGGGGATTTCCCGCCACTCCGTTTTTACCGCAACGATGTTCCCACCTCCGTTGAAGCCGTTCTACGGAAAATGGTCGCTAAACGTCCAGAGTATCGGTTCCAGACGGCATCGGAAATCGTTTTCAATGAACCAGTGTCGAACCGTTCCCGAAAATCGGCTGCCGTTGCGTCACTCATTGCCATATTGCTTCTTCTTATTGCAGGAATAGCGGTTGCAATGAAATACAGTGGCCGCGACCAACATGCCGTCAATACTCCAATTATCAGTGAACCCGTGCGGTATACAAGCACTGAGCCGGAGTCGGTCATGCCAAAAGAACTTCCGGTCGTTCGCATGATACTGGAAATCGATGCGGATAACAAAGGTCGGTTTCATGTGGCCAAGGGACTTTCGACCGACCCGCCAGATGATTCGTTCCAAGGCGAAGTGTTCACCCATTCGGCGTTTCCTCATGCGTTGGCAGTTCGCGGCGAACACGGCATGGGACGCATGGTTTGGGGATTCGACGATCCGATGGAGGCGTGGAAGAACTACGACAAACGCTTGGCCGTCCTGCAAAGCATTGCCGAGATCAAGGACGGGGCATTGTGGACATATTTGGGCGGCGGTGGTCTCGGTATATGGAACGCTCGACTTCCGATCCGTGTATCGTGTGACTTTCCCGACATTCACGATGGAGAATTGCAAATCCATATCGGCGGCGGTATCGGTTCCCAATACGGTCGGTTTCTGCTCATCGTGAAATGCAATGAAGATGGAACCTATGGAATCGAAGTGTGGCCCGAAACGATCAGTGTAACCTACGGCTCGGATGTTCAGATGCCGGGTACGTTGAAAGTCATGGCGACGACAAAACTCGAACAACCAGTCGAGCAATCGTTTCAGGTAAGCGACACGTTACGAAATACCGATATAGTGGTTAAGAGAATGGCTGGGCAAATCGCTTCCATTACACGAGTCGATGTTATCGCTCACTTCGTTGCGGCTACGGATTTTGCGTTGAAAGAAACTGATGATAGATTGACGAAGGATAAGAGTCTTTCAAACGATGAGATCATAAGACGCTTGAATCCCAACAAGCCTCGACTACCGCTTGATACAAGTAAAAAGTCGGTCGTCGAGATATTTGATGGGAAACCTTGTGTCGAAGTCGTTGTCGACGGGTTGCCTATGGTTCGGCCGCGTCAAGGCAAGGAATTGGTCGATTGGGAAAAGGAAAATGGGAAAAACAAATGACCGGAACTCCATCCAATCATCGCCCCGACGACGACAGTTCTCATTTCAAGTATCGTGGCGGCGACAACCCGACCTCGACCTCGCTGTTGATCCGGCTCAAGAACGGTGAGTCATTGGCTTGGGATACGTTTATGTCGCTTTATGTCCCGCTCATCCAATACTGGTGTCGAAAAGTCAAGGACAAACTGAAGCGGCCCGACCGACAGGACATCTTGCAGGAAGTGTTGCAGAAGGTCGGCAAGTCCATCGGCAAGTTCGACCATGCAGGGGAAAGCCGCCATTTTCGGGCTTGGCTCCGACGGATCACGGAGAATTGCATCATCGACCACCTGAATGAACGGGAGAAGAGGAAAGACGTTTCCCAACTGTTCAGCGATACGGGCCATATCAAGGGGCCGATCCGACCACCGACTCCCGATCCGTTCGACTTTGAACTGACGGAGGAACCGAGCGAGAGGATCGTCCTACTTCGACAGATACTGAAGATGATCCGACCCGACTTCTCGGAAAAGTCATGGGACATCTTCAATCTGCTGGTCAATGCGGAAAAGCCGTCGTCGGAAGTCGCGGCTCAAATGGAGATGAAGCCCGACTCGGTACGTCGCACCCGCACCCGGATACTCAATCGAATCTATGCGTAATACGAAAAACTGGGTCTGACAGACGAACTACCGGATCAGATACCGCCGTCAACCCCTGACCCCGATGAGGAAACTTGATGGATCAATCTTGGGCCGCGAACAAGTGCCGACCCTGCCGATTGACACCCCCTCTATGCCGACCGACCTCAAAGGCCGACTATCCCGTCACTGTTCCTATGCGTGATGAGAACAATATCACAGCCAACTTATACGCCCGCCCCGGTGCAGACTTCGCCCCTGTTGGGCACGATGAGTTCCGGGAATTGGGTTATCGTCCAGCCAAGCCGAAACCTGACCGGACGACAACGACCTGCGACTACAAACCGCTCATGTCAATCACGGACTTGAGCATCGCAAGAAAAAACACCGCGATCAAGATCGAGAGTTCCGCTTCCAAGTTACCTCCTTCCGCCATAGGCAATAAGGGTGAGGAAAATGAAGATCAGGATGGCCGCGAAGGCCGCAGGCAAGTCCTTGATCTCCGTCGCCGCGAACAAGACGGCCGAACAATACAATCGTGTCATAGTCCCTCCATATCGGGGTTGATGAAACACGTCCCACCGGACGATCCGATGGGACTGTCAAGAAACAACAAAAGGGGCCGACGCCCCTTGAAAGTCGGCGTGTATCCCGGTCAGTTGCCTTCCGTTTCGGCAGCGAGAGCCTTCAACTCTTCGATGAGGTCGACTTCCTCGACCGGGTTGATGAACGCATACCAAGAGTCGGCGTACTTCCGACGCCACTGGGACACCGCACCCGGCGAGACACCGTACTTCTTCGCCACGTCGCCGGTCGTCTCGCCCATCGCCAAGTCCTTGATGATCTCGCGATCTCTCGGCGATTGGCTTGCATACCACGTCTCAAAGAAGTCGATGCGGAGAGCCACGGTCTTGTGAACCGGATACCGGGCGTCGGTGGCAGTTGCCTCAGACTCGAACGAATCGGTGATGTTCTCAGCCAATCCGAAATGCTTGATTCGAGAGCGACCTTTATAGCGGCAAGTCTCTCCAAAGACGTCGGTGGAATTTTGCGGCAAACCGCCAATGCGTCCCTGTCTATAATGACCTACGCCGAACCAAGCAATGGGCGTCGCAAAGGCTTCGTCGAGTTTTCCTTTTTCGGCAAGCTGTTTGACATTGATGAAAGCCGCAACGAGAACGGACTGGACTGCATCGTCCCGCTTCTCTGCATCGTACTCTCGAAATGCCCTTTGAGCGATTTGTCGAATCAGCGGCATCAATTCGAGATACTTCGCATTGACCTGCTCATCGGTGTACTTGACGGCCTTGTTGATCTTGTTGTTTGCAATCGTAATCATGGTCTTTCTCCTATGATTTTGCACCAGAGACGGTGCGGTTACCGAGATGAGACCGTCCAACAGCGGACGACCTCCGGCTGAGAGCGAGTGCCAAAAGAAGGGGTGGGTTTTTTCGTTGCCCCAAATTAATGTCATTCGCGTTTCAGCCTTACCCGGCCCATCCGCACTGGCCGACCATTTTTTCGAAAACGATAACCCAAACCAGGGAACCGCCCTAGCTGGACGGATTTCTCTCTTGAAATCGCGGGGGTCTCGTGTATAATGAGAAAAATAACGATATTTGAGAGGTCTTTTCACCCAGCCGTGCCATGCTAATCAGTTTTACCTTCGAGAATTGGCGTTCTTTCCGAGATGCAAACACACTGAACCTTGTTGCAACGGCTGAGAAGCAGCACGGAGAACGTGTGCCGGAGATCAAAGATTACGACTTCCGGCTCCTGCCGACCGCCGCAATTTATGGTGGCAATGCGTCCGGCAAGTCGAATCTGTTCAAAGCATTACATTTCGCCCGATGGATGGTTGCGGAAGGGCCAGCCGTCAAAGGAAGGATTCCACTTGATCCGTTTCGACTCGATGTATCTCGATACAATCCGCCGCGCTTTTGTTTCGTGATTCTTGTCAAGGACAAGGGCGAGCAAGAACAGGTCTATGACTATAGTTTCTCGTTGAGCAATTCGAAGGTTCTCGAAGAAAAACTTGTCTGGATCAAGAAAAGTTCCGAGGTCGTCCTGTTCGAGCGACAGGAGGGAAAGCCTTCTGAATTTCACAAGACGATAATGAACGATCCGACGCTCCATGCCGTCTTGGAGAGTACCCGCGACAATCAGTTATTCTTGACGAATGCCGCAAGCCAGAACATCAGCAAATACAATACAGAGCAAGTTTTACGAGTGTTCGACTGGTTCGGAATGCTGACATTGGTTTCATCGGAAGATGTTTCTGTCAACATGATGTTGGATCAACCTAAGAATCAAGTCGAATCCACTCTTGCTCTCTTGGGAACGGGAATAGTCAAGTTGATGTTGGAAAGGGTCGATCTTGGCAACTTGGACATGTCGACCGATTGGATCGACAACATGAAAGCACAACTGTCGGGAGAGCAAACATCCGGGGCGTATACTCGTTTCGGTGATCGATATATCTTTTCTAAAGACGCAGAGAGCGGCGAACTCGTTGCCCATAAATTGGTTAGCGTTCATCTGGCCAATCAGGGAAAGGACGGTGTTTACTTTGATCTCAAGGACGATTCGGACGGTACGGTGAGAATGATCGACCTGTTGCCCTGTTTTTTGGAAGCATCGAAACAGGGAAGTGAACGAGTCTTTGTTATTGACGAACTCGACCGCAGCCTTCACACGTTGTTGGTACGGCA
>JBEBTM010000230.1:0-7130 GCA_040393745.1 Thermogutta terrifontis
CTGGTCCATGTCGACCAGGATCAGCGCGGTCGGATTGTTCTCCAAAATCATCCGCTCCAAAGGCGACCGTTGTTTCTCCAGGAATTTGGCGAAGAAACTTTTGGCGATGACAACGGCATCGAAAGACTCATCGGTCGCCATCTGCGAGAATGCCCGGGAAATGTCCGGGCACAGGATGTATTGCCAGTGCGCGGAATCACCGAGAAAACTGCCGTGGAATTCGTCCCAGGAGGTGCCGACGACGCAGACCTTGTGCGTTTTTTCGTTTCCGTTTTCGGGTGTCGTGTTTTCACGCGGCTCCGACATGGTATAATCCTTTCAGCAGAGGGGATTGGAGGTACCGACCCGGTCTCGGTGCATTGTAGATTCTAATGCCGGAATGAGGAATTGCAAGCAGATTCCTTTGAATTTGTCAAGTCACAAAACGGTGAAAAACCGGAAAAGTGTGGGAAAACCGCCCGGTTCCGTCTTTGCTTGCCATTTAGCCGCGTGGGTTCGTTCATTCTTTCACCTTTTCCTACCATGAAAAAATCCCGAAAAATACGCGTCGATTTCCGTAAAAACCGCTCGTCGCGAACCCGGGACGGCAACCTGACCCGGCAGTACGAGGAGCACGGCTTTGAAGACGAATCGGGGCCCTCGGAAGAGCGGATCAGCGGCAAGGGCGAACTGTCCCGGCATCGGACCGTGGTCGGCGAGACCCTTGACGCAGGCGAATCGCAGCGGCACGGTTTCGGTGTGCTGCCCCAAGTGGAAGGCGACGGCATTCTGTCCGGCCGGGTCATTCGGGTCCACGGCGTCGATAGTGCCGTCCAAGCCGATGACGGCAGGCTGTATCACTGTGTGACACGACGGATTTTGAAGACCCTGTCCACGGACCAGCGGCAACCTGTGGTTACCGGCGACCGGGTGCTCTTTCGGCCCGTGGAAAACGTCGGCGTATTGGAAGGCATGATTGAGCGGATCGAGCCCCGGCATGGTACACTGTCCCGGGAAAGTCGGCACCGGAAGCATGTCATCGTGACCAATGTGGATCAGGTACTCATCGTTGCCAGTGCCGACCAGCCCGCATTCAAGCCGAATCTCATCGACCGAATGCTGCTCAGTGCGGAACAGTCGGGCATCCATCCGATGATCTGTATCAATAAAGTCGACCTGGTCGATCCCGCCGATTTACAGCCCGTTCTGGGTGTTTATGCGCAGATGGGTTACGGCGTGATGCTACTCAGCGCGGAAACGGGGCTTGGGCTCGACCGATTGCGATATTGTCTCAAGGACCGGGAAAGCGTGGTCGCGGGACAGAGCGGAGTAGGGAAATCGTCGTTGCTCAACGCGGTCGATCCGGGGCTGAATCTTCGTGTTTCGGAAATCGGGACCGCCCAAAAAGGCAAGCACACGACGACCACGGCCGAATTGCTCGAACTGTCCTTCGGCGGTTACGTCGTCGATACGCCGGGTTTGCGTCAGTTCATGCTCTGGGACATTATCCCCGAGGAGATTTTCGGACTCTTCCGGGAACTCCGTCCGTACGAAAATCACTGTCATTTCCCGGACTGCACGCATTCGCATGAAGAAGACTGCGCCGTAAAAAACGCGGTCGCCGAAGGCCGACTGGACCTCCGCCGCTACGAAAGCTACCTCGCCATGCGCTTCGGCGGCTGATCAGAGCGGCGGCGTCAGCGCAAGGAGCAACGTCAGGGTCAAAAACGTTCCGGCTAACAAACCGAAGTAAGGTGAAATCGTTTCGAACCAGCGCGTCCAGCTGAGCAGGAACATCAGCAGCCCGACCAAGAGCACCACCGTGGAGCCGAAGAGCCCCAGGAAAAGAGCGACGAGTCCGCAGGTGAGCCCCCAAGGCAAACCCTCCGTGTTCTCCATTCCGCTTAGGGCCGCGAAGAAAAGTCCGACACCGACACTCATACTGACGTGGAGGAAAGTCATTCCCGGATCGACCAGCCAGGGAATGACTCGCGGATGAATCTGCGGGTTGTAAAAAATCCGCAAATGAAAGCTCTCGTGGATTAAATACGGCATCATCGGCGATAGCAGGGCAATCGGTACGAAAAGCTGCCAGGGGACTCGCCGGCCGTCCCGTTGGATCAGACCCGCGGCCAGGAGCGTGAGGAGCAGGCCCGAAATCGTTATGGTAAAACAGAAAAATTCCACGAGCGACGCGTCGCCGCCCCGGCGCAGGGTCAAGCCGGCGATCGTGCCGAAAAAGATCGCTCCCAGGGCTTCGACCAGCGGATAACGCACGCTGATCGGCGCCTGGCAATCCCGGCACTCCCCACCGAGCCAGAGCCAGCCGAAGACGGGCACGTTATCGTACCAGCGGATGCGTTTCCCGCATTTCGGACAATGCGACGGCGGATCCGAAAGGCTCTTTCCCAAAGGCAACCGGTACACGACCACGTTCAGGAAGCTGCCCACGCAACCGCCCAGGAAGATCATCCAAACGAGGACCAGATTTGCCAAAATGGGGTCGAGGTATTTCACAATGGAGAACGGAGAATGGGGAATGGAGAAAACGTTCCACAACGATTGCGTCCACTGCCATCACCAATGTTCGAGTCCGTACAATAACACGTTGATCGCGATTTGCATGGCCGAGTCGGAGGTGTGCCCCCGGCATTCCAGGGTGTTCGCCTTTTCCAGCGCGCAACTGACATCGTGGGGCGAAAAGATCACGGCCCAACGGTCCTCGTTTTCCAGGCGGAGTCCGTAAAGTTCCGGCGGAGTTTTGCGGGTTGCCGTGACGGTTTTCCGGCCCGGCGCCTGTTCGGGAACGCGCAGTTCCACGGTTTCGATGATCGAACCGCCGTATTCGTCCGAAAAGAGCGGGTCCGTGAGCGGGATCAGTTCCATTTTCGTGTCGGGAAACATCTTCTGCATCTCGGCCTGGAACGATTCCGTGAAGAGCCGGGACGAACAAATCGAGTTAGCGAACAAAAATCCGCCGTATTCGAGATGTTGCCGGAGCTTTTCCCGCTGTTTTTCGGTGAGCTGGAATGAATTCCGGCCGTGCAGGAACAGGATCGGGTATTCGGAAATCGCATCGTCGGCGGGATTGATCATTTCTGTACGGTGGACGACGTCGAGCCCCAGGTTTTCTTCGGCGTAATACAGGATTTTCAGCAATGCCATGGGCGCCGGATTCGTGCCCCCCGCAGGGTCCAGCAATGCCAGACCGATGCGGCCCCGGGTGTTTTCGGCCTCGGCGGTGCGCCGGGCGATCGCTTCGGCCACCTCGTATTTGAACTGCACTTCCCGGTTCGTGGCGTAGGCGAGAATGTTCTGCCCGATAGACAGGGCCGCGTCGATTTGCTTTTGAACGACCGGCGCGTAGGGTTTGTCTTGTCGAACCACCTGGGCGACTTCCCAAAGGCAGGACAGCGACGGTCGGCTCTTGTCCGGCGGAATGTAGACCACGCTGGTTCGGCAACCGAAGTTGATCCCCTCGATGGGACGCTGCTGATCCACGTCGACGGTCACCTCGGCGCGCCAGATCGGGTGCGTCGATTCCAGAAGCGCGAGTTCGTAACCCGGCTCGGGAAAGACACGCTCCATGAGATCGCGAAATCCTTTGTCGAAAGCCACGTCGTTCGGCTGCGCTTCAGCGAAGATGAAACCACCCTGGTCGAGATATTCCCGCAGTTTCAAGGCGATTTCCGCCGTTTCCGCTTCGGTGTTCATCAGCGGCGACCGGCTCCCGGAAATATGCAGCACGGGCGCCTGGAGCAAGTCGGCGACCTTGGCGGGCCGGAGATCCACGCTTTGCCAGGTTAAATCGACGTTCAGGTCCCGCTTCCACTGCGATTCGATGTAGACCGTCATATTATTCACGTCGTTCGGGTGCACGTTCCAGGAGGGGTCTTCGTTGTACTGCACTTTGGACATGAGTACGGGCCGGCGGCCTTTGGCCAGGAAAAGCAGCGCGAACGCCGCCGAGGAATCGTCGCCCGTGCCCAAGCCGCTCCACCCGCCGGTGATCGGATTGTGGAGTTTCAGAATCTTGTCGGCCCCTTGCCGATACCAATCGCTGGTGCCGATAAACCGCCGGTTGGTCATCCGACCGACTCGCTCCAAGGCGTAGAGGTAATAGTACAGGTAATGTCCCACGCGGGGATTTTGTGACACGCTGAAGTTTTTGGCCATCCACTCGATGCCTTTTTCAATTTTCCGGGCCGTTTCGTCATCCGTTTTTTGGAAGCAGATCACATTATCGCCGCGCACGGTGGCCCCGCCGCTACCGAGGATGCCCGAGGTGATGATCAAGCTGGCGATTCCCGCGCAGGTCATGCTGCCCCGGGCATCGCCGCAACCGCCACCTGCCTTTGGCGAATATCCCCAGGAACCGTCTGTATTCTGGGCATTGGACCAGTATTTGTGGGCTCGTTGCCATGTGTCCCGCTTGGCCGAAACGCCGACGCGTTCCGCTTCGTACAGCGCGAGGATGGAAAACTGGGCGTTGGACAGGTCGCTGATCGCTCCGCCGTTGACTTTGTGATAATACCAACCGCCGTCGTGCTGCGTGTTGCCTTTGACCTGGATGTCTTCCAAGGTTTCGACGTTGGTTCGAATCTGGCCCCGATAGCGATCCGGATCGACAAGACAGAACGCCATGGTTTGCAGAGAAACGGAATAATTCCGACCGATGTCCTTACCCGAATTCGAGGCGAGAAAGTTCATCGCCGAACGGATCGCCGGATCGTTCCTGGGAACGCCGGATTCGACCAACGCCAAAACGGCCAACGCGGTCGCTCCGCAACGTTCTTCGCCGAAATATTCGGCCCAGCTTCCGTCGGGCTTCTGCCGGGCTTTCAGATATCGAACGCCCTGGGCAATCGCCTGCCGGACTTCGACGGGATCCAGATCCTGACCCGAAGCGGGGCGGAGCAGGACCAGGAAAAGTACCGCAAAAAACAAAAAACGCATCATCAAGAGCCCCAAGCGGAGCGAAGCATAACTTGGGGGTAACCGCAAAATCGAGGACAGGTACTTGTTCGTTATTGATGGCATAAAACAATCATACCCCGTTGGGGATGGGAAACGCATCCACTTCATGGCGTTGAAACACACAAACTCCCACACAAATCCATTTTCGTTTGAAGCAACTTTTACCCATCTGATTGAAACCGAAAACGTCTTGGGGTATACTGACGACACAAGTCGCTATTATGCCCCTTTTGTGGGGGGAAGTCAATTCGAATCCAAGGCGCCGGGTTACCGGCTAAGGGAAGAATATGTCAGAACAGCGTCCGACGCCGCCGGGGGGGAATAAAACACGCAACCTGGGAGATGTCCTCCAGGAATTCGGGCAGCACTGCCGACTCATGCAGGACGAACTCGGCAAAGTCATTATCGGTCAAACGCCGGTCATTCGACAGATTCTCGCCGCGATTTTCACCCGGGGCCATTGCCTGCTCGAAGGCGTGCCCGGTTTGGCGAAAACCTTGATGGTCAGCACGATTGCGCAGATTCTCGACATCGACTTCAAACGTATCCAATTCACACCCGACTTAATGCCTTCGGACATCACGGGCACCACGGTTCTCGACGAAGACGAAAACGGCCGGCGCAGTTTTCGGTTCGTCGAAGGGCCCGTTTTCACGAACATCCTGCTCGCCGACGAAATCAACCGAACGCCGCCGAAAACTCAGGCGGCCCTGCTTCAGGCGATGCAGGAGCGCGAAGTCACCGTAGGTCAAACCACTTACAGTCTGCCGGACCCGTTTTTCACGATTGCGACACAAAACCCCATTGAGCAGGAAGGAACCTACCCGCTGCCCGAAGCGCAGCTCGACCGGTTCATGTTCAATATCAAGATCGACTATCCGAGCCTGGACGAGGAGGAACGCATCCTTTCGACGACCACCCGGGGCGAAAAGGCGGAAATCCGGAAAATCCTGAGCGGCAAGCTCATCGTCAACCTCCAGAAACTGGTCGGCAGCGTTGCGGTGAGTCAGTATATTATCCAATACGCCGCCCGCTTGGTCCGAGCCACCCGACCCCGGGATGAGTCGGCCCCGAAATTCGTCCGGGAACTCGTCGACTGGGGAGCCGGCCCGCGTGCCGGGCAGTATCTCATCCACGGCGGTAAAGCCCTCGCGGCGATGGACGGTCGCTTTTCCGTGTCCATTGAAGACATCCGCGCCTGCGCCATTCCGGTTCTCAGGCACCGGATCAGCACAAATTTCCAGGCCCAGGCCGAGGGCATGACCAACGAGGATTTGATCGAACGCCTCGTCAAGGAGATTCCGACCCCGCCGATTGAAAAATTCGAAAAACCGCCGGTACTGTAATTTTCGTAGCATTTCAACCAATTACAAACCATAACGACCATGAAACGATTTCACCTTGCCGCGTTTTGTTTGTTATTATTTCTTCCCTTCGCCACGCTGTCGGCCGAGACCCCGGTCGCTGAAGAGAGCGTCGCCCTGATCCCCTTGGAAAAGAAGGATCAAGGTTGGGCCAACCGCCACGCCTCGCAGGTCAAGAATATGGAGAAGGGCGACATTGACCTGCTCATGATCGGCGACTCGATCACCCACGGCTGGGAAGGCAAGGGCAAAATCGTTTGGAACAGCTATTACGGTCACCGAAAGGCGATCAATCTGGGCATCGGCGGTGATCGTACCGAACATGTCCTTTGGCGGCTCGACCATTTGCCGCTGGACAAAATCAACCCGAAGGTCGCCGTTGTCATGATCGGCACGAACAACATCGGCCACAAAAACGGCGGTACTCCGCCCAAGGAAGCCGCGGCGGGCGTGAAGGCGATTGTCGAGCGGCTCGAAAAGCAATATCCGAGCATGAAAATCCTCGTGCTGAACGTCTTTCCCCGTGATCAAAAACCGGACGGCAATCTTCGAAAAGCGGTGAGCGAAATCAACGCCGATTTGCCCGAACTGCTCAAAGGCAAGGAAAACGTCACGTTGCTGGACCTGAACGCGATTTTCCTGGCCGAGGACGGAATTCTTCCCAAGGCTATTATGGACGACTTCCTTCATCCGGGCACCTATGGCTACGAACTCTGGGCCAAGGCCATGGAACCCACGCTGGTGAAACTGCTTGGCGAGGAAAACCCGGCCTTAAAGCCTGCCGATCGACTCAAAGAGGATTGGTGGAAG
>JBEBTM010000231.1:0-7119 GCA_040393745.1 Thermogutta terrifontis
CCGTAAACGGTGTGCTTGACCGCCTTGAGCGGGGCGTCGAAAAACTTGTTGACCTGTCCCCAGGCGTTCGAGTGTGAGCGGCCCATGAAGCCTTGTCCGATCATTGCGACATTGAGTGTGTCAGCCATTGTGTGTCTCCTTCGGTGTGGAACAATAATACGTTGTGTTTCCCGCGGACAAAACCCACGGTCCACCCCATTTTACCGGGACGGCAAGGCGATTTCAAGCGGTCGGTGAGGGGGGGCGAACGATGCCAAAGTTCAAAACAGGGAGAAAATTTCGCGCAGAGACGCAGAGTTTTCGATGCCATGGTTTCAATCGCATAATAAAACACATAAAAGGCAAACAGGAAAGAGGTTATGTATTTATATCACTTGGCATCTTGAAAATTTCTCTGCGTCTTTGCGTCTCTGCGCGAGATAAAAATGGCCCCGGTTTTCGACGGTACTATCGCCCCACGAGATTTTTTTCATGGGTCCGATTCGTCGATTTCAATGCCATACCGTTTTGCCATCGCTTTGAGCCGGGTCGTTTGACGGGTTTTCGTATGCGGGTCGGTGATCGTTTGCGCACTTCGGAAGATTTCGCTCCAATCAAGCGACTCGGCGTTTTCGAGCTTGACGTGCCGGTCGACCAAACGGAGAAAGAAACCGACTTTCGCCTCCGGGTTTTCAATCCGACTGAGCGCTTCCTGGAAGCGTTTCACAAACTCCGTGGTCCCGGCATTGGACCGCGAAAACAGGGCTTGGCAGTACGCCTGCGCGATATTCGAACGAAAACCGGGCCGCCATTTGTCGGACGTGGCCCACTGGAGCGCCTCGTCGTCGAAACCGTTTTTCAGGAGAAGATCAAAAAGCCCGCCGGCATCCGCGCCGCTGTCCGTTTCGATCTGCAGTTCGAAGATGCGGTCGATGTACTCTTTTCGTTTCAGCTTCTCCGTGTTCTCGTTTTGGGCCATGCGGAGGAGAAAGTATCCCCGATTCGATTTGGGAAGGTTTTCAAGCTCACGAATCAGATGGTCCCGAGCCGTTTGCCGTCTCTCTTCGGAGTAGGTATCATCGAAGGAAATCCGAATCCATTGCTCGACTTGTTCTCTCGGTGGGGAAATTCGGGCGATTTCCTCGAAAATCCGGTTTTCCATAGCGTCCCGCTCCTCCTTTTCCAAGGTCGGATCGGAAAGCCGGAAATGCCGCAGGGATTGGAGCACGGAAATACGGCTCGAAGGACCCTGTTCCCGGTCGACAAGCTCCCGGGCCAGGCCGAGCAACTTTTCGGCTTCCTCCGTCATTTGAGCCTTTTGGCAATCCCGCATCAGGTTGAAAAGATAGTAGGCGAATTCATGTCCGGTCAGATTTTTCGCGGTGAGGATCAAGTCGACCGCTTCCCGGCGCAGCGCGGTGTAGAATTCATCCTCCCCCGGATGGGGAGTACTCTGCCGAATTTTATGTGCGATAATTTGATTGAGGATTTGGAGCCGGTACGTCGGGGTGTCGGTCGCGTCGACCATGCGTCGCATCGCGGCCTGTTTTTCCGGTGAAAAAGGCATACTGACGAATTTCCAATGGGACGCAAGCCCCAAGAGCGTTCGAGCCCTGTGGTCGCGGGAGGCGATTTGTTCCGCCATGTCCATTGCCTTGCCAGGGTCGACGGGGAGATACTGCACGGCCAGGGCCGCGTAAGCGTTGTCCCGCTCCTCGACGGGGATCAGTTCCAGGGTTTTCATCGCCCTGTCGATCATTTCGGGACGATAACTCGATTTGCCGTCGAAAGAACGTGACGCGTAACTTTGAGCGGTGACGATCTTGGTGAGATAAAAGGCGCGGTGCCGCTCGTTGCCGATGGCCGTGGCGGCCCGGACGGCTTCACCGCTTTCGCTGGCGTTTAAAAGCGGCTCGACCAGCGAACCCAGGGCGAAATCCCGGCGGATGTTTTCCACGGCCAGGCGGTCCTGGGGCGGTTGCGAATTCTCGTGGAAGTTGTACTCATGCTCCGTTTCCGGCTTGATGAGCAAAATCGTACGTAAAGCGTCCTTATGCCATCCGTTTTGAATTTGCGTTTCCGCCACACGGAAAAGATCGGCGTTGGAAGGTCGGTTGTCATGGTCGCCGAACGCGAATTTTTGCAGCGTTTGCCGAAAATCCAACGGAGCCGGCTTTTCGGCGGAAACCGCGACGGAAGCCAGGAGCGTCCAAAGGGCAAAAACGGTACACAAACGATAAGCGTTGACGTTTTGCATGGTTTTTCTCCGTTGGTGGAATGGGTCTGTGCGATCGCCGACGTCTGCGCCGTTCGGCTAAACGGTCCAACCCATGTGATACATAAATTGCAGCGGCCAAGGGAGCGACCAAGGGTTCCAGGTCGGGTACGCCGCCGAAAGGGCCGAAATCATCAGCAGGATCAAACCCAGAATTCGCAGATTGCGTGACGCCGCCAAACGATCCGCCGCCGTGACCAGGGGTACGCTCCACATCGGGGCGAACCAGAACATCCAGCGCAGCGCGCAGGTCATCCCCCCGTAATTCCGGTTCGGCTTGGCCATGCTCATGTAAAACGAGAACACGACCACGCTCATCACTAAAATCGCCAGCGCCGCGGTGCGCAATCTCGGATCCGAATTCCGACCGAGCCAAAACGCCAGCCCCGCAAAACTCAAGAGCCAAACCGGTGTCAGCAGGAACACGCCGTGGTGGCCCAACGAACTGTGGAAAATGTACGCCAATCGTGAATCCTCGCCCCGGTCGGGCCCTTGCGGGTTTTTCCAGTAACTTTCCCGAACTTTGCCTCCCTGTTCATAGGTAAACAAATACCAACTTCGGTGCCCGTAAGCGGGAAACACGGTTTTGTGAGCCGCGTAATTCGTTGCAAAAAAAGCGCCCGCGACGATCAACGCCGCCGGGATGAACCCGAACAGCGTCCGCATCGGCAAGGACTTCGACTTCCAATCGGTCAGTAGCGTCCGAACGAGTCCGGGAAAATCCGAACCCTTGGCAAGCTGCTTTCGACAAAGTTCCCGGCAAAACAGCAGCAATCCCAGGAGTACACAAAACGATAGCGCCGGAAGTTCGCAAGTCACGGCAAATGCGGCAAAGAAACCGGCGCCCAGGTAATACCGGAAACGCCTTTCGTCGTCGAACACGATCCGGACCGCGCAGTACAGCGCAACGGTCACGCTGAATACCGCCGGAATGTGATTGTTGATCGTCACGGCGAATGTCGACAAGAACGTCCCGAAGCAGATGAACGCGACACTGAAAATCCGGCCCCAATCGGTCTTGCCGAAACGCTCGACGAGCCTGGCCAAAAGGAACCAACTCAAAACGAGAGGAATGAGATTGGAGAGAATGAGCAGCGTCCGGACCACGGAAAAGGGATCGTTTTCCATCGTGATCCGCCGGCCGGACCCCCAATAAATCGCGGCGTAGGGCACGGCCATCAAGGTGGGCAGCAGCGGCGGTTTGCTCGAATACAGGTAGCCGTGTTTCGCATCGTCTTCCGACAGCGGCGGTTCGTCGGGCAGACCGTGCTTGACCATGTCGATGGTCCCCCAGCCTTTGATGTCCTGGACCTTGTTGATCGCATACCAAACGTATTCGCCCTTTGCGGTGCCGTCGGGTTGTATGACGCGCCGGACGACACGGAGGTCGGGCTCGACAAGAGCTCGAATCGTACAGAGCCGGCTTCGGTCATTGCCGCTCAGGCCGGGGCCCTCGTACATGGCGTCGCGCAAGAGATCCCAGTAGGTTTTGTCCATCTCGGTCTTGAGCCGCTCTTCGTCGATTTCCACGCCGAATTCCGCGGCCTGCTGGCGGAGCCGTTTTTCCTTGGCTTCCATGGCGGGCACGATCGCGCGAATCTTCAGACTTTGGAGCTGCCGGGAGTCGACCCGGTCCACGGCAAAAATACGCCCGAGAATCAAACCGGCGGAAAGAAGAATGAGAATGGCGTAAATCTGCTGTCGGGGCATGGCGCAATCGGCATCGGCGGTGGAAAATCCATGGGGAAAACAAAACGTCATCATCGAGTATAACCGTTACGGGCAGGGAAGTCAAATAAAACTGGCCCGGAACGCCCATTCGCTGACAAGTATATAAATATAGCTCGATTCGTCAAAACTTGTCGACGGGCGCTCTCCCCGGGCGGCGGCGGGGCTGGTATAATGAGTCTTTGCGTTCCATCGGCATCCTAACCCCCTGAATTTCATGCTCTGGGAAATCGACATCTTTCCGGCCCCATCGCAGCCGGACGTGCGTGGCAAATCCGTGGCTCAAGACGCCCTTGACCTGGGACTTTCTTCCGACATTCAGGCGAAAACGGCCTACGGATACCTCATTCAAGGCGACTTGACCGAACAGCAGGTCCGGAAGCTCGCCGAAACCATCCTTGCCGACCGTGTCGTTGAAACGACGGAGATTTTCCGGGTCGGGGACAAGAAATTCGACACAAAAAACGAAGCGGTTTACGTATTGCCCAAACCCGGCGTGACCGATAGCGTAGCCGAAAACGCGAAAAAAATCATTGCCGACGGCGGGCTCGAAACCGAGGCGGTTCGGACCTTCAAAAAATACTGGATTTCCGGCATCGATAAAAGCGGCCTCGAACTTTTGGCCTCGAAACTGCTGGCCAACGATGCGATTGAACAGGTCGTCATCGGGAATCTGCCGTTCGATAAACTCGATGTCGGTTCTCCCTACGACTTCAAGTTGACCACGGTGCCCATCCGCGGCATGGACGATCCGGCTTTGGCGAAACTGAGCAAAGAAGGCCAGCTTTACCTTTCGCTGACCGAAATGCAGACGATCAAGGCCGCGTTCGAGAAATTGGACCGGGACCCGACCGATGTAGAACTGGAAACGCTGGCCCAAACCTGGAGCGAACATTGCTCGCATAAAACCTTGGCAGGCCGGATTCATTACGTCCGGGAAAACGCCGACGGAACCCGGTATGAGCGGCAATTCCAAAACATGCTCAAGGAAACGATTTTCGCCGCAACGCAGGAACTCTGCAAAACCAATGCCCGGGTCCGGGACTTTTGCGTGAGCGTCTTTGCCGACAACGCCGGTGTGGTCACCTTCGACGAGGACATCAACGTCTGTTTCAAAGTCGAGACACATAATCATCCGTCCGCGCTGGAACCTTACGGCGGCGCGAATACGGGTCTCGGCGGCGTGATTCGAGACCCCATGGGAACCGGCATGGGTGCAAGGCCGATCGCGTCGACCGACGTGTTCTGCTTCGCTCCGCCGAATTATCCGGCCGATAAACTGCCCCCGGGCGTGCTGCATCCGCGCCGCATCATGAAGGGCGTGGTGTCCGGCGTGCGGGATTACGGTAACCGAATGGGCATTCCGACCGTCAATGGAGCCGTGTATTTCGACAACCGCTATCTTGGCAACCCGCTGGTTTTCTGCGGAAACGTAGGAATTCTGCCCAAGGATAAATCGTTCAAAAATGTAAAACCGAACGATTTGATCGTCGCGCTGGGCGGCCGAACGGGGCGGGACGGCATCCACGGGGCGACTTTCAGCAGCGCCGAACTGACCAGCGAAAGTGAAACATTGTCCGGCGGGGCTGTGCAGATCGGTAACGCGATCACGGAGAAGATGGTCCTCGAAGTGATGATCCAGGCAAGGGACCGGGAGCTCTACAATGCCGTGACCGACTGCGGCGCGGGCGGTTTTTCCAGCGCGGTCGGAGAAATGGGGGAAAAGATCGGCGCGGAAGTCGACTTGGAAAAGGCCCCGCTGAAATACGAAGGATTATCGTATACGGAAATTTGGATCTCCGAGGCCCAGGAACGGATGGTTTTCGCCGTGGCACCGGAAAAATGGGATGAATTCCGAAAGCTCTGCGAAAGCGAAGACGTCGAGGCGGTCGTGCTGGGAACCTTCAAACCTACGGGCCGACTGGTCCTGAAATACCACGGGAAACAGGTTGCCGATCTTGACATGAAGCTGCTGCACGACGGTCGTCCGCCGGTGATTCGAGAAGCGGTGTACCGGCAACCGGCTCCGGCGAACGAGTCGGGAATCCGCCAGGCTACGGAGGGTCAATCGCCTTCGAACGGTGATTATCCCGACATGATGGCGAAAATTCTGAAACGAATTCTCGGTTCGCTCAATGTCGCCAGCAAGCATTGGGTTATCCGGCAGTACGATCACGAAGTCCAGGCGAACAGCGTGGTCAAGCCGCTTGTCGGCGTGAACAACGACGGCCCCGGTGACGCGGCGGTGGTGCGGCCCCGGCTGGATTCGCTCCGCGGGCTCGTGATTTCCTGCGGCATGAACCCGCATTACGGCGATTTGGACGTCTACCGCATGGCCGCTTCGGGGATCGACGAAGCGGTTCGGAACGCCGTGGCCGTGGGCGCCGACCCGAAGACGATCGCGATTCTCGACAACTTCTGTTGGGGGAACACGGACCGACCCGAAACGCTCGGTTCGCTCGTCGAGGCCGCTTTGGCGTGTTACGATATTTCGGTTGGCTTCGAAATGCCGTTCATTTCGGGCAAGGATAGTTTGAACAACGAATTCCGCCCCGAGGGGAAGGAACCGATTTCGATTCCGCCCACGCTGCTCATTTCCGCGATGGGCCAGATTGCCGATGTGCGACATTGCGTGACGATGGACCTGAAGGAGCCGGGCAATTTATTGTACATGATCGGTGAAACGAAAAACGAACTCGGCGGCTCGCATTTTTCGCTCGTTTACGGTGTCCCCGGCGGCGAGGTTCCGTCACTGGACGTCCCGAAGGCGAGAAAATTATACGAGAAGATGCACGAAGCGATTTCTCACGGTGTTTTCCGGAGTGTGCATGATTTGAGCGAGGGCGGGCTGGCCGTGGCTATGGCGGAGATGTGTTTCGCCGGTGGTTTCGGTGCGAAATTATCGGGACCCTTCGGCGTGACGCAGTTGTTCAGCGAATCGAACAGCCGGTTCCTGGTCGAGATCGACCCGAAGCACGCCCCTTCGCTGGAGTCCCTGTTCGCAGGTTTCCCGCACAAAAAACTGGGCGTCGTCACCGAAGAAAAAACGCTGGTCTTCGGTGACGCGTTTTCGGCTTCCGTGGACGAACTCAAAGAAGCCTGGCTTACACCGCTTGCCTGGTACGTTGAAACTGAAA
>JBEBTM010000232.1:0-7105 GCA_040393745.1 Thermogutta terrifontis
CGAGTCCATGGGAAAAGATGATCACGGGCCAAGGTCGATCCGCGAAAGTCGAGGGGTAATAAGCCCGCACCGGCATGGAACGGCGTCGGGCGGTGTCACGCCAGACAAAGGATACACCGGCCACGGGGTACCGGAGCCGTGGAGAAACCACCTCGTCCGATTCCAAGAGGCCGGAAACCTGGAGGATGGACGAAATGCCCAAGAAACCACGTTCGGCTTCAGAAGCGTCAATGTCCCAGTCTGCAAGATCGGAAAAATCATCCACATCGTCGACAACGGTAAAAAAGGACTCCGATTCCCGCTCCATAGCCGAAAGAGGCGATCCTCCCATGAAAATCAAGAGGACCATGGACAGGCTACCGAAGAAAACCGTACGCTGGATCGGTTGAAAAAAACAGTTCATTTCGAATCGATTTAATGAATAAAGAGAAACTGAGTTTCGCCCAATGGCGCGCAATTCGAGCGTCATCGCACTACCCCAACTTTATCATCTGAATCGAAACGAAGAGCGTCAAAAAACAGGAATTCAGTCCCGCTTGTCACAGAATCCGCCCTCTCGGTCCATTCAAAACGGACAGGACGGATTTCGGTATTATGCCATTTGGTGGGCTTGTAAGAGTTGTCTCGTTAGAAGAAATCCGGAGGGCGAAAAGAAAAACCGCAGATTTTTCCTATTCTGAATTCCCCTCCACCTTCTTTCCCTTATCCCTCGGCCTCGATCAGGTCGAGTTCTTCCGGATCGACGATCCATCCCCGGCATTTGGGGGTTCCGCAAAGACATCGAGCCGCACGGTCGGCGGGCCAGGCGTAGTCGATGGTCAACTCTTCGCCGGGCAAAATATCCCGGGTCGACTCGACCCAAATTTCGGCATCGGCATCGTCTTCGAAAAACGGCTCATTTTCGTCCGGTTCGATATCCTCGTCATCGCCGGTTTCATTACTGAGTTCTTCGTTCGATTCCGAGACGGCACCATCGCCGAAATAGCATTCGTCGTCATCACAGAATTCGTCGTCAAACTCGTCTTCGTCGGCCAAGTTCATTTCGTTTTCGGAAAGCTCGCCGATTTCCAAGTCTTCGTCTTCGTCGACTTCCTCCCGAATGTACTGCATCAACTGGCAGTTCGGTTCACAGGAATGGTTCAGGTAGCAGAACGGCGCTCCAGGCTCCAGAACACTGCCTTCGCCCGCACTGATGCAGTAATCGCTGCCGTAATCGGGATCGTGAATAAGCCGCCCCGGCACGCGTCCGATAGGGGTTCCCTTAGGAATAAAAGCAAACGAAAACACGCCGAGCCCGTAGGACGTTCGGCCGACTTGGACGCCACTGGTAAAAACGCGTCCGACATCGGCGTCTCCCCGGCGGGGAATTTCGGGCTCCGGTTTCGATAGGGACATGGTACAGACTCCTGGATGACATTGAAAAACGGCTTGGCTGTCAAAATTTTCCTGACTCCGGCCCCGCCGGACGCGCCTTCTCGGAGGTGAGTATAATTCTTCAAAAGACTTTCACAAGGCCCCACGAATGATATAATGATAGTCGACATTGGATGCCCTTTTATGAATCAATGTCGATCCATTGCCTTTTACTCCCCTATTTTTTCAGGCTTTACCATGACCTGCCTTTGCTCCGGTATTCTGTTCGCCGACATCGCGTGCTGGCCCATCAGTCACGTTCCCGAAGAAGGGGAACTTGTTCCTACAGACAAGATCGAATTGAATCTCGGCGGTTGCGCTTCGAACGTCGCCGTAGGACTTGCAAGCCTGCAAGCGCCGGTTTCGTTGGCCGGCTGTGTCGGCGACGACGCGCTGAGCGACTTCATCATTCGTACCGTTTCCCGGCCGGGCATCGATACCCGGCTGCTCCAGCGCACTCCGGACCGTTGTCCCGGCACGGCAATGCACCTGAACATCCGCAATCAAGATCGGCGTTTCATCTGCACCACGGGTGCGAATGACGATTTCGTTTTCAACGAGACGCTCAAGCGGTTTATCGTTTCGCCGGAAACCGATTCGCCAAAAACAAAACGAAAAATTCTCTATCTGGGCGGTTTTTTCATGCTCCGTGGGCTGGAAAACGAGGGAACGGTCGAATTTTTCAAAACGGCCCGGAAACATGGTTGGACAATTCTGCTCGACGTCGTGTTAAATGGTCACAGACCATACTGGGATCTGATCGAACCGCTCCTACCGTACACCGATATTCTGCTTCCCAACGAACATGAAGGCGAAAAGATCACGGACTACCGTGATCCTTACGAGCAGGCACGGATTTTCCGGGATGCCGGGGTCGGAACCGTTTTGATCACGCAAGGAGAGCAGGGAACGCTGTGCTTCTCCGAGGCGGAGAGTTTTCGGACCCGGGTTTATCCGACAAATTATGTCGGAGGCGCGGGGGCGGGCGATGCCTTCTGTTCCGGCTTGATCGCCGGGCTCCTGGAAGGTTGCGATCTCCAGAACGCGCTCCGTTGGGGCAGCGCCCAAGGGGCGGCCTGCGTCCGTGCCGTGAGTACGACCGGAAGCCTTTTCAACCGAGAGGAATTGCTCGATTTCATCGACAAAAACACCTTGCAGATCGATGCAATCTGACGGGAAAACGGTTCTACGGTGTATCTTCGCAAGGGCGTTGACAGAGCGGGAGGTTGTGGGAAAATGACGCCACAAAGGAGTGAAATGGACGGCCGACCGGCGATTCCACCCCGCACCGACGCTTGGGGGGCGGTGGCATATGAAGTTCGTCATTTTTGAGATGATTTCGAGGCAAAATAAATGGGTTTTTTCGGCGATTTACGCATCCTCTATCACATGGCTCTCCGGCCCGTTCGTGGAAAGAATCACGCAGAACGGATGGATAATTTCTACAGCGGACAAGCGGCCGATTACGACGATTTCCGCCGTCGTCTGCTCCGAGGACGGGAAGAACTGTGGAAGAAAATGCTCGATATGGAACCCTATGACGATACCGTTTGGATGGATATGGGCGGCGGCACCGGCTCGAACCTGAACTTTTTCGGCGACGCCATCGACCGGCTTCAAAAGGTTTACGTCGTCGATCTGGCCGGTTCTCTGCTGGAAGTGGCCGACCGCCGAATCCACGACAGCGGTTGGAAGAACATCGAAACGGCCGAAGCGGACGCAACGAATTTCGTACCGAAAGAATCGTCCGTAGACGCAATTACCTTTTCCTATTCACTGACGATGATCCCCGACTGGTTCGCAGCCATCGACCATGCCTGGAGCGTCCTGAAACCCGGCGGAAGAATCGGAGTGGTCGACTTTTACGTCTCGCGAAAATATCCGGCCGAGGGACATGTCCGGCACGGTTGGAGCAAGCGGACGTTCTGGCCCAACTGGTTTGCCGCCGACAATGTCTTCCCTTCGGCGGACCATGTTCCGTACCTGCACAGGAAATTTGAGCCACTCCTGTTCGAAGAGCGACTGACACGGATTCCATGGTTTCCCAACCCGTTCTTTAAGATGCCATATTACCTTTTTGTCGGGCGGAAAAAGGTCTGATGAGGCTTGTTTTTTTGCGGAATGATAAGAAAACGCGATGAATTTTCACGAACAATCGGGTATACTGGACGCTTGGCTTTTTTGACCGCATCGACCGTTTTTCCGATTTTTCGATTATGATCGTTTTCGACTGCCCTCACTGCGGCAAGCATTTTTCGTTCAGCGACCGCTTCGGGGGACGCAATATGATGTGCTCCGGATGTAAGAACGAAATCCACGTTCCGGAGCCTGAAGAGGAATTGGGACTCGCGTCCGTTTCCAAAGAGGAAACGCCGCCGGAATCCATTCTTTCCATGACGTTGCCGGAAATTCTGCCGTCCTCGGCTCTTCCGCCTGCTCCGCCACCGATAGCGGAAACGCCACCTTTGCCGCCCGTTCCGCCACCGTTGCCTCCAACGCTCCCTCCGGTCGCCGCTCCATCGCTTCCGGATCCTCTTACAGAATCGGACTTTCCCTCGTTTCCCGATCTTGGCCCGTCTTTAGACTTACCCTCGTTTCCCGATCCGATTGTGGCTGGCCCATCCCTCCCGCCCACTCCGCCGCCTATTCCTGATCGCTTCGCCGCCGCATCGCCGGAGCCTTTTCTTCAGACCGGCGCCGATGATGCTTTGCTTGCCTACGTTTACGAGGAAAAGCACAAAGGCGAAATTATTACGTCGAGTAATCCCGGCGAGCTTGAACGTCCCGAGATGGCCCCGAGACCGGAATCACTCCTCGTGAAAAACCTGATGTATTGGGGAAGCATCGGAACGGCTTTGCTCTTGATCCTCGGCATATCGCTGTACTTGGCCCTGTTCGTCGATTGGAGCGGAAAGGATCCTCGCCCGGCGATATTGGAGCAGATCACGCAACAGAAAAACCAGGCGATTATCGAAGCGAAAAACAAGGAGATGGAATCGGAACTGCTACGAGCACGATCCTTGACGACCTGGAATAAAACCGAGGAGTTTATCGACGCCTTCGTGATTGCCCAAGGGGAGCGGGATGACAAGGCGATGGATGTCGCCGACTTGGACGGTTCGATCCGGCAGCACGCACAGAATCAGGGCCTCGTTCAGGAATTGACCCGGCGACGTGAGGAAGCCGCGTTGGCACTGCAAACCGTCGACGAACGCATGGCTGAACTGCGTAAGCGGATTCTCGCCGGAACCGAAGAAGCCTCGGGACAGGAACAGGGAGCCGACCAGGCTCTACTGGAGGGTGAACTACTCCGCAAGGCGGCCAACCATTATGAATTGCAGGAAAAGGACCTTTCGGCAAAAATCCGCGACTTGCCCGCCAGCCGGGAATCGTTCATGATCGACCGCTTCGATCTCGATCGCAATCGACGGGCTTTGGAGCATAAAATCGATTTGATGCAGGATTGGACGGAAAATTATTTTTCGTATTTCGACTTCCCCGGCTCTGCCGGCGAGCGGTTCTTCGCCGGTTTTGATGCGGCCCGATTGGGCAGCGGACTTCGGTCGTTGCGAATCAGTTCGTTGGAGCGGGCGCCGATCACGATCCTGCTCCCGAAGGATCGTAAAGCCCGGAATGCGTTGGAGAAAGCGAGGTATTTCTCCTTTTCGTTTCGCGTGCCCGAACTCCGGGATTCCATCTTCCTTGGTAGTCACGCCGAGTCGGGTAAAATCGGGGAATACCGGATCCGCTTCGGCAATTCGGCCGGCTACGTCGAATTCCAGACCACATCGCCCCGCTATTGCGAAGCCTTGTTTTTCGAAGCGCGCGGTAAGTTCTTCGCCGTGGAATTCCCCCTCACGGGTGATTCCTTCTGGCTGCGGAACGATCAGTTCGACATGTCGAAATTTCACGAGGAAGACGACATCGATAATCTGCTCTCGGGGGACGCCGCCCCGGAGGGGCAAGAGACGGAAAAGGAATTGTCATTCTTCTCCCGGATCGACTGGGTTGAAATCCGCTTGATGCCCCTGTCGGACCGAACGACCGTTTGGCTCGATGAAATGCAGCTTTCCTCGAATAACATCCGGGGGAGTTTTGATCTCCTGCGAACCGAATCCCTTCAGGGGGACGCCCGACGTCGGGAACGGGAATTCTTCGAGCGGCAACAAACGACCCGGCAGGCACGCAAAGTGGGAACGATGCAGCGGCAAACTCTACCCGATAGCGCGGAGGACATTGAGTTTATCGATCCGGAAGCCGATGACGATGCTACCATGCCGGAGAATGCCATTCCGCCCGCGGAACCTTCCGCACAAAATCGGCCGCTCGACTTCGAAGGCTCGACGGAGCATCGCATCGCCCGGCTCTGCCAATGGGTTCTCGAAAACGCCCAGGGTCAAGTTCGGCTTCGGATGGACGGTCGGCAAATCACCTTGGGCCCTCGGAGCCGTATTCCCGCTTCTTTGGTGAATACAACGGTCGAGGAAATCGACGTTTCCGGCTTTCAAAATCTTTCGGAGAACCAACTTGCCCAGATCGGCGATTTCCGTGATATGAAACGCCTGAACCTTGCCCGGACAGGTTTAAAAGACGGAGACACGAACAAGCTGTCCGCATTGGTTGCACTGGAATCCCTCGATTTGAGCGGCAACAAGATTTCCTACGAGGCCCTGCTCGGCATTCGCACGCTGGCCGGTCTCCAAGAACTCAATCTTGAAGGAATCGGCAGCAGTGCCAAGGGGCTCGAAACGTTCCGGTCGCTGACCGCACTCCAATCGCTGAATCTGAGCCGCTCCGGAGCGGGAATTTCAGACATGATGTATCTGATTACACTGGAGAAGCTGGAGACGCTGAATCTGTCCGTCACCCAACTCGGCGATCGGGCCGCGAATCTGGTTGCCAATCTCGGCAGCCTCAAAAATCTCGATATGTCCCGCACGCAAATCACCGACCAGGGCATCGCCGCCCTGGAAGGGCTTAGCCGGATGGAAACGCTTCGCCTGAACAACACGGCCGTAACCAACGGCTGCCTGACGAGCCTGAAAAAGATGCCGAAACTCGAATCCGTTTCCGCGTTGAAAACCGGCATCACCCGTGAAGGCGTCCGCCGGACTCTGGGCGCCGATTGGCTCCCGAAATTCAAACTGGACTGAGAAAGTCGCGGGCCCCAAACGTCGGCGCAGAACGGAGAGCCCATCGGCGATGCCATCATTCCTCCGTGGGACGGATCGACTCGAAATAGCGACGGATCATCTGACGCTGTCCCAATGGGATCGGTTCGGCTTCGAGTACGGCTTCGGACATTTTTCGGTATTCGGAATAGGCTTCACGCAGTTCCCGGCCGGCTGTTTCTTCACCGCCTTCGGTGGACTTGAATTTTTCATACTCTGAATCACCTTCGCCCAGGATGCCGGTGACGTTCTTTTGCTCCCGGTGGCTGTCGAGCGAAGTTTCTTCACCCGAATTCGGTGAACCCGCCTCGCCGGTGCCCCAGTTGTTACTCGCCTCGTTGGATTTGTCCGTGCCGGATCCGCCGTTGTTTTTGCAATCGTTGGAACCGCCGTTGCATTCCGATTTACATAAGCCCAGGAGCGAAAGTTTACCTTGCAGGCTTTCACAGATTCCCTTACGAAGCGATTGCTTGCGACATTCCCCGGCCAGTTCGCCCGCACCTTCCTTACACTGGGAATCG
>JBEBTM010000233.1:0-7096 GCA_040393745.1 Thermogutta terrifontis
CGGCAAAGGCGAACACGGGAAAGAACAACGTCAGGAAAAGATACACCGCCTGGTATTCTTCCAAGTAACGAAAAGCGATCTTTTCCGAAACATAAAAAGCGAAACCCAGGAAAACGATCAACAGCAGCGATAGACCGTAAAATCGCAGCCAGGGCCCCGTGTGCCGTAAAATCGAACGTAATGTTTCCTTGGCTAAAAGTACGAAATACGAGCCCGATTCCATGCTGGAAAGATAAAAGATCGGAAAGAACAAACCCAGCGACAGGACCATGAACATGAAATTTCGCAATAACTCGGCCGCCGAGACCGTTTCGGAGACGGGCAGTTGCTTCCCAAGCCAGAAACCGGGAAAAGCCGCCAAGATACCGACGAAAAACAGCCAGACCGCCAGCCCCACGGCTTCCGTCAAATGGTATTCGAGCCAATCGTCGGACTCCGGCAAGTCGTTACCCGTCGTGCTCCAGAGAAACAAACTCATGGCCGTATTGCTCAAAACGCTCCCGGCGCAGATCAACGTGAGTACGCCGAAGGGAGCACTGACAACCACCCACAAGCCCGGCAGGCTGCTCCCGATCAGGAAGGCCAGCACGCCGATCACCGACGCCGCGAGCCAACGGAACACGAGCCAGCGGTCCGTAAAGGGGACGAGCAGGCGGTTGACCAGGGGAAATCGCGGCAACGTCTTTCGCCTGACTTCCCGCACGGAAATCGTCGACGGATCGGACGAACGTCGGAGCAGGCGATCTTCTCCTGAGAGATCATCCGACGAAGATCGTTTTTTCCGCCTCGGAGCAGACGAACCCGAATCAGAACTGTTCGCCGCCTGATCCGTGTCGCCGTAGAGTTCCTTGTCGAGGGAACCTTCCACATAACGATAATCCGTCAAGGTCCGGAATGACGGACGTGGCGGCGGTTCGACCTGTGAAACGAAATAACCGTCGCCGCCTGTTTCCGGGACGAACATGGCCTCTTTGGGAACCGGCTTGACTTCCGTGGCTCGTCCGCAATCGGGGCAAACCTTCGTGCCGCCGATCTCGCTTTCCTGCGCGTACATGCGCGTCCCGCAGAGGGAACAGACCACGGGAACGAGCGGTCCCAGGTTTTGCGGCGGAATTTGCGTGTCGCCGGAAACGCCGAACGTGGCCGAACCTTCGAATCCCGAAGGAACCGGCGGCGGCAAAGCCGGTTTTTTCGGCGGTTCGAGCACCCGGGTTTTCGTGCCGCAATCAGGGCACGTCAGTTCGGTGCCGACCTGGTCGGGTCGTGCATACATTCGTGTTGCGCAAAGTGTGCAGAGCACGGGAATGAGCGAGCCGAAACCCGGTGCGTTCCCGTCCTCGCCGGAAAGACCGTAGGTGTCGCCGGACGTCTTTGTTGCGGTGTCTTTTCGTTTTTCTTCGAATTCCGAAACGAACGAAAGCGGGACGACAATTTTCGTCTCACATTCCGGGCATTGGATTTCCGTGCCGATCTGTTCCCGTGTCACGGCAAGATTCGTCCGACAAACGGGACAGGACAGCGACCGGAACCGCCGCCGTTCGTCCATACCGCGAACATCGACAGGTTCCGCGTCGGCCGTATAGAGCATCGCGGGGTCCACGGCCTTGAGCGTGCTTTCTTCCGGGACCGTCAACTGGAAATAGCAAACGGGGCAATACATTTTCCGGCCCGATTTGCTTTTCGGGGCCTCGACGGCATGTTGGCATCGCACACAGCGAAATTGGATCTTGGACATGGATATTTTCCGTTCGCCCGCGTTTCAATCGCGAGGCGAGTGATGGGAACGAAACTAATTTTGAGCGGCACGAAACTCCGTAAACGCCCGAGGCAGGGATTCGAGAATCGATGTTGCCGTTACGGAAATATCGCCGAGCCGGTTTGCCGCGAGGTCACCCGCCATGCCGTGGAGATAAACGCCGAGCCGGGCGGCGTCCCAGGGCGGGAATTGTTGTGCCGAAAGTGCCGCGATCAAACCCGTGAGGACGTCGCCGCTGCCGGCCGTGGCCATGCCGGGATTACCGGTCGGATTCGCGGCGATTGCATTTTCGTGCGCAATGAGCGTCGCGTGGCCTTTGAGAACGAGCGTCACGGAAAATCGACCCGCGAACTCCGAAGCCGCTTTCACCCGACTATCGGGCTCGGTTTCCGGCGGAGTCGGCATACCGCGTAAGCGGGCGAATTCACCGGGATGCGGTGTGAGGATTCGAGCGGCACATGGACGGGAAACACGTTCCGGGGTTGGGATTTCAAGACGATTTCCCTGCGTTGCCAAGGCGTTGAGCGCGTCGGCGTCAATCACGCAAGGTTTGTCGCATCGTTCCAAAAACCGGCCAACAAGACCGTCCAGCACCGCCGAGCGTCCCAAGCCCGGTCCGATCATCACACAATTTGCCGAAGCGGCCAGTTCGAGCCAAAGCGTCAGAGCGGACGGCGCGAATCTGCCTTGACGGTCCGCCGGGCAGGGGATCGTCGTTGCCTCGGGATAAAACCCGGCAACGGTTTCCAGCACGGGATCCGGCACGGCCAAACGGACCAATCCCGCTCCACCGAGCAGCGCCGCGCGTCCCGCCAAGGCGATTGAGCCGGCCATGCCCCGAGAACCGCCGATACCCAACACGGTACCGTAGGTGCCTTTGTGGCCCGTGGGCGTTCGTTCGGGAATCCTTGGAAGCGAACGGAGATACTCAAGCTGGTCCATATGGGTGTTTCGTTGCGTTTAGTCGGGCGGAACCGGTCCGGGGCCGTCGGCGCTGATGGTTCTATAACCGTTGCGCAATATTTGAAATTGTTGCCCCTGGGGGACGTCGACCGCTTCCAGGCCCGTCGACGTTTGCCGCAGGAGATAGGGCGAGACATACCGTCCCGAGGGTGTCACCGTCACATAAAGCGCGTTCGGTTTTCCATCCAGGGCGTTCCTGAGCGAAACCAGCGAGCATGGGTTAACCTTCCATGAAAGTCGCTGCTGGTTTTGAATGTCGAAAGCCTCGGGCAGGCATCCCGCCTCAGGTCCGACAGTGTATTGGAGCCGCTCCGCCGCGTGCAGGATCCCCCGGGAGAGTCGTGGCCAATCGACCGACGGATCATGCGGCGCGAGGATATCCAGCGCATAAGCGTACAATATTCCAACGTTCGGCCGTGCCGTGCCGAAAGCCAGGGGTAATTGACGCTGCGTACCGCCGAATTTCGATACGGTTAAATACGTCATATTTTCCCGGTCGCTCCAAAGATACACGAACGGCAGGCCCGCGTAGGCGAATCGTCGGGCCTGGTCGAGATGCGATTTTTCGCCCGAAAATTCAAAGGCCCAGATATGGAGCCAAATCATCGTCGCGGCGGTAAGCAAATCCGGTGTGTGTAGCGGTGAATCCTGGTAAAATCCGCCGCGGGGGACATCGGCCCGTTCCAGGTATCCCAGTGAGGGCCGGATCGCTTCGAACAAATCCCGTTCGCCTGTCAGGTGGGCCAACTCCATGACTTCAAGCGACCGGACGGCCGTGTAGCCGATCGAGGTTGCCGAGGACTCGACGCCGGAAAACCGGGTTCGGTAGAAAAACGAACCATCGGGATTTTGCAGCGAAAGCAACGAACGAACGACTTCCTCCCGGGACGCCCGCCACGCATCGACACGGTCGGTCAGGAAATAAATCGCGTCGTTGGCGATGTCCGCTCCGCCTGAAACGATTTCGGCGGTCCTGGGAATGCGGCCGGACAGTCGAGCCAAAGTTGAAAGCATGTCGGCGTACGGACGGCGAGGCCAAACCTCTTCCGTGGCGTAGCCCCAACCTGACGCATTCTGCGATTGCAAGGCGACCTGGAGAGCCTGGAGCGACAGGGCGGCTTGCTCTTCCGGAGTTCGCGGCGTTTCCGGGGGTTCGGGGAAACCCTGTTGTGCAACAAAAATCCGCAAAGCCCGGAGTGAAGCCGATTCGTCTGTCGATTCCTTCCGCGGCTCAAGCCACAGGAGCGTGGCGTCGATCTTCCGTCCCTGGAGCGACATACGGTGGTCATCGGTCCGGTCGAATCGGTTCGGGCTTGAAAACCCCGGCTGGAGCGTCATGTCGTTCCAGCGCATCGCGATTCCCCCATTTTCCGTTTCCAGAACGGCCAACGGGAAGGTGATCCAAAGCGGATCGGGCAGGGACCGTTCGTTGTACGGTTCGGCAAGATCGATCGTCGAAGAACTCCTATCGCCGGGACCGAGAAATTCAACGCCGGGTAACAAGCCGCTTTTCAACGTACCGGGCAATCGAACCACGGGGCCTTCCAGGAACGGTAACGGTTCGCCGGAGCCTTCGGCGTCATTTTTTTGTAGCGGTAAAAGATCGTCGATTTGAATCCGAATCGAGTCGGCGTCCAATGTCAGTTGCAACGTCGCTTCGGGGCCTTCGAAACGCAGGACGCTCGCGGATGTACTGGCAACGGGCCGTAATTGCGGAATCGTTCCCGCTCGGTGAACCAGTGGAGCGATCAGGGCGACTTCACGATCGCCCTTGAGAATCCGGGCCATTCTCGCATCGGGAGCGATCTCCAGCGTAAGCCCGTCCTCAGGCGAGGCGAAGGATCGGGTGAGCCAATCCGTCTTGCCGCCGGGACGGTACAGGAAGACGGGAAAACTCACCGCCGGAAACCCTTCGGGCTGCAAACTCAGGTTCACCGCAGCGAGATTTCCTTCCGCGTGAACCGGCACGGCGAAGTCGAGCGTTTGGCGTCCCGGCAATTCCACGGATTCTTTTTGAAGATTTTCGCCGCGAAGCACCAAGGGGACCGCCGCTTCATTCCGGATTGTATAACGTAAACGCTCCCGAACGACGCCGTCCGGATCGGGGTGGTTTTCGAAAACGATCTGTTCGGCAACCAACGGGTGGGGGCGTTTGCGAAAAGCGCTGATCGACCGGATTTCCCAGACGCCTTCCATGCCTTCAAATTGCAACGAAAGGCCGGTCAGGACGTCGGATACGGGAAGCATGATTTCATAGTCGTGCCAATGTCCGTCGTGTTTGAGCGGCCGTTCGGTCGATTTGTCATCGCTGCGACGCGGCGAGGCTTTCGTCGTCCAGAAGGCGACCAAGCGAGATTCCGTTTGCGTGCGAATTTTCAGGACGACCCGGATTTGGCCGCCGATTTCTTCCATAAAATGAAACAGCATCGGCGTTCCGCCCTGCGATTGAACGAAGAGCGAACCGTCTTTGAGCGTCATCCGGCAGAAGCGATTGGCTCGCCAATCGTGCGTCTGCGCCTCGAAGGTCATCTCGACAAGTTTCTGTTCGATATCCGCGGCACGGACTTCTAAGAACGGGAAAAACAGCAGGAACAGAATCCCGGCGTCCCCGAAAAGCCGGATGATGTTCCGAGTGACGATTTCGAGCGAAAAACGAGGCGTCATGCGAAGCGCGATGATTCGTGGAATTTCCGGAAGGATCGGCGGGGTCGCCGATACCTGCGTCATTCGGTAAACGGGGAAGCGAAATCACTTCGTCAATTGTGCCAGGGCGGCTTGGAGTTCGGTCGCGTTTTCGATGTTCGACCGGACGACTTTACCATCTTTTCCGTACAAGATCATGCACGGCAGGTTCTGGCCTTGGATGCCCCAGTAAAGGGCCGGCGTTCCATCAATTCCGTCGGCGGCGACAAGTTGCGTCCAAGGCAACGGCGTTCGTGCCAACGCGGCCCGCAACTGGTTGACGTCGGAATCCAGGTTCACCCCGACGACGACCACGCCGGCCTGGGCGAATTGGTCGGCCGTTTCCTTGATGGCCGGAAGCTCCGTCGTGTTCTGGCTGTCCCAGAAGCACAGGAGCACGAATCGGCCTTTGAGGGACGCGATATCAAAAGGTTTACCCGCCGCATCGGTCGCCTTGAAAGGAACTTCCTTGCCGACCGAAGTCAATCGCATCACGGCTCCCCGGGCACGTCGAACCAGCAAGCTGTCGCCGCCGGTTTGGATGATTTTATTGTACCATTTCAGCATATCCTCCGGCGACCGGGAATTCATTTCCTGGAATGAAGCGAGTTGCATCATAACTTCCGTGGCCGCCTCGGTGCCTTCGAATTCGTCAGCCATCTGCTCCAGGTTTTCGATCCACTTCATGTACGCTTTCATGTCGTCGGTTCCGGCATGGCGGTCGGTATAATAATCAACCTGCGTTTGACAGTACCGGACATAAGCGGATAGTTCCTTATTGCCCGTTTTGGCGACACTGTCGTAAACGGCCCGGATATGTTCGTTTCCTTCGGGGAATTCGTTTTGCAGCGTCGCGGCCATGATCGATTCGGCCAGCATTCGAATCCAGTTCTCCCGCTCCGCCTGGGTCGGTGAAATGGCGACGAGTCGGATCATGCTGTCGAAAACCTCTTTATGCTTCGCAGGCCGCTGGGCCACGGGCAACTTTTGGAGTTCGACCTGGGTTTCCTGGTATTTATTGACCAAGGCGACAACTTCCGTGTTCGCTTCGGCTCCGCCGCCCTGGGCTCCCGCCGGCCGGATAAACGTGTAGGAAAGCTGGCTTTCATCGTAGATTTTCGGCAAATCGACGGCTCGCCAGTTGTTGTCGCCGACACACACCAGGGTTCCCAGCGCGATCTGCTTCGTTTCATTTCCGTCGCCAACGGTCGTCATGGCATTTTCGAAGACGACAAGATCCTTCTGGTTGCCCCCTTCACCGGCGGGTACCCGACCCGGCATGACGGCGTTGAGTTGGTACCACTGGACAAGCGTGCTCTGGAAGCCCACGGCCTTCACGGCGTCGGCGAAACCGGCTTTCAAAGTCGCGATTTTCCGGGTTACAGTCGCATTGAGTTCTTCGCCCAAGGCCAGACTTTTCAGTTCGCCTTCATTCAACGTGACCCGGAGGAAGCGGTTCACGTCGTTTGCCGACAGAGCCAGAACGATTTCCCGCGAAACTTCTTCAGGCGAGATTTCTTTCCAGTAATCGATGACCCGGTCGCCGTTTGTGTCCACGCCCCAGCGGGTTCCGGCGCTGTTGAGCCATCGGAATTGATCCTGCTTGCCGCTACCGGTCGAGTCGAGTTCTCGGTACACCTCGATGCCGCCTTGGAAATAAGACCAGAGGTCGACACGGTTATCGCCGTTGGCGTC
>JBEBTM010000234.1:0-7057 GCA_040393745.1 Thermogutta terrifontis
AGAGCAACGGGGCTCCGGAGTGCCAAGCATTCCGGAGCCCCGCTCCGTTCCGGCGAGGAATCACGCCGAGGACCGCACGACCAAACGAGCTTATTCAGCGGGTTTGGCCTTTTCAAGTTGGATAGGGATGAAATAACGAGCCAGCCGCATTACAGGATCGAAGACGACCACGTAATTGTCGTGAATCGCGGCGATGAAAACTTCTTTTTCCCCTCCCAACATGGCAGGCGGAAAACTGTCCAACTGCGGGACGTTCGGCGGTTTCGTGTCCAGGGTCTCCGGCCCGACAACGACGCAATCCAGCTTTCCGTTCGAGTGGTAAATTTTGACCCGATTAATTTCCTTCTCGCCCGTAACCAGGCGTCCGTCGTCCAGGCAGGCCAGTCGGATGGGGTTACAGCAACCGCAGAAACCGATCAGGTCGCCGGACGCGCTTTCCCAACAGAGCGACGGTTCCCAGTAACCTTCGGTGGTGAAAACCTCAATGCGATGGTAGCCGGGGTTGCTCACGTAAAGGAGCCCGTTTTTCGGAGAGAATGTCATCGTGATCGGTGAACGAAAAACAACGAATCCACCGAACTTGGATTGTTCCTTTTCCGTTTTTTCAGCCGATGTCGCCGGTTTCGAATTACTTTGCGTTTTTCGTTTTCCGAATGAGCCGAGAAGTTTACCTTCCTCATTAAAGCGGTAGATCACGCATTTGACACTATCGGAAGCAAAGACCGCTTGGTCGGTCAAAACCAGGCAGTTGATTTTACTATCGGGTTCCGGCCACTTCCAGGAACGTTGCTCTTCGCCTTCTTTCGAATACACGGCCAGTCGGTCCGGGTGGGCGACAACGAGCTGGTCGGCGAAAATCCGGTCGTCATTCCCGAACGCCAGCGCCAGCGGGACGGCGGGTAAAGTCAATGTCCGAAGCAGCGCTCCCCGCTCGGAATAACAGTGGACCCGATTCTGCGATTCATCGCCGATGAACAGTTCCCCCGTCATTGTGGCGGCAAAGCTGATGGGCTTGTCGACTTCACAGTAAAACAAGGCATTGGGAGCGTAACCGATCCACTGGGCCGGTGTGCTGCGGTAATCCCTCAAATGTGGAATCGGTTCACTGAGCCAAACCGAATGACGGTGTAACATGTGGGCCGCGACCACGCCGCTTCCTCCGGCGATGATGGTCACGATCAGGAGAATGGCCACGGAAAGGGACGTCCATCGTGTTTGCTTTTCCGAGAAGGAATCCTCCTCGTTCGCACCCGACTCTTCGTGTTCGACGTCGTGCCAGCGTTCGCGGTCATAAAAGCCGTCGGAATCGTTTACGGGCTGGGAATGGCCGGCCCCCGAATCACGCGGGGCGGAATCCCCGGTCGGACCGATAGATGACATGATACGTTTCCTGTTTTCAAAAATGACGTGCGAAGACAAAGCGTCGTCCGGAACAAGTTCGATTCGACGTCAAGGCCAACCGCGCTCATTCTATAGAAAAGCAAGGGCAGAGTCAAGAAAGAGGAAAAAAAGCCGGGATAATTTTCCGGGCGACGGTATGTTCGAAGGAAATTCCGTCACATCAGGCGAAACGCGGCAGGGTAGAGCCGTTTTTCACGATTTGTTTACCGCAACGAAATCACGGCCCGGCGAATGGGCGCCGCAACTTTCCGGGTCGATATCCTCCGGATAAAACCCGAATTGTCGCAGCATTTCCAGTTTCGGCAGCACATTCCGCTCCAGGTCGATATGGTAGAAACCGGGGAACAAGTCGGGATTCGCCAGGATAAGATCAAAGTACTCGCGGTGCTTCTCCGGCAATTCGATCCGGCCTCCATGACAGATTTCATGGCCCGTGAAAACGAATTCCGGCAGCAAGTACGGGCAAAACTCGAGTTCCGTTTTCGCCGACCATTCCCGATAAATTTCCGTCTGGGGCAGAAGCGACAACAGGCTCGGTAAAATCCGGGCTCCGAGCATGCGCAGCGAAACCATCTGGAAAAGCGACTGTTGAAAATCCTCGATGGTTTCAAAAGGAAACCCCCAGACGTAAAAGGCGTCGACACGCGGAAAGTGTTTGATCGCCTTCGGGACGAGTTCCAAAACATCCGTGGCAGTAAAGCCTTTTTTGATCGCCTTGAGCACCCGATCGCTACCGGATTCGATGCCGAAACGGAGTTCCACGCAACCGGTTTCGCTCATCGCCTGCATCATGTCTTCGTCGACGAGATTGACCCGGCCGAAGGCTTTCCATTTCACGTCGAGATTTCGAGCCCGGATTTCGCGGCAGAATTCCATGACCTGCCATTTTCCTGAAACGAAAAATTCGTCCTGAAACAGGAAAAGCTTTACGTCCGCTTTTTCGTGCAGATACTGCATTTCCTCGACGATGTTTTTTGCCGACCGGCTGTAGGATTCCAGGTTCCAAACGGGCGCCACGCTGCAAAACGTGCAAGGATACGGGCAGCCCCGGGAACTCATCATGCCGTAACCGGCGTACCGGGACAGGTCGACGTGATCGAACGCGGGAAAGGGAATCGAATCCAGTTCGGTGATCCGGGCCCGGTCGGACGTGTGGACAATTTCGCTGTTTTCGTCGCAAAAAGAGATTCCCGGAACCCCGGGAAGCCCCGCTTTGCCTTTCGTTTGCAGGGCCAGGAGCAATTCGGGGCCCGTCCGTTCGCCTTCGCCCCGGCAAATCACGTCGATCCAAGGAAAACGGCGGAGCAGTTTTTCCTCGACCGATTTCGAACCCACGCCGCCCAGGATCAATATCCGGTCCGGCCAGTGTTTCCGTAACGATTCCAGGGCCATGATCGTGAACGGGAGCAAGTTCGCCATACAGGAAACGCCGATGACCGCCGCGGGTTCCGGCTCGCCCACGAAACGCAAAAAGACGTTCCTGTCGAAAGGTTCGTCGGAGTCGACGGTTTGATAATCGCGAAAGTCGACCGTGAATCCGGCATCCTCGAATGCCCGGGTCAGATAGAGTGGTCCCAGTGGGACATGCAATTCCCGCTCAATCTCCTCGCCGTAACGCATGAACAGCATATTGAGATTGATGAGCGTGATATCGGCCATGGTTTGTTTTTGAGTCGGGGCGCCCCCTGAAAGTTATTCCTGTCCGAGCTTTCCTCGCAGATATTTGGCTCTTGCCACGTCGCGTTCGCTCTGGTCGAGCACGTTGCCGTTGTGCTTTTGCAGGTGGGCCGGCAACGTGTTGAGCAATAAATCGTTGATCGTTGCAATATCCGGTTCTTTGAGCAACCCCAGCGTCACACCCAAACGGAGGCTCGAAAGGTGATGCATCGCTTCAACACTGCCGATGGTCCGAGCCGTTTTCAAGAGCCCCATGGCCCGACTGCAGCGGTCCTGGAGGATTTCGTGCCGTTTGTCGAGCAGGTAATCCCGGGCTTCACGCTCGTAACGGATAATTTCAGGAATAATATTTCCAACCTTTTCGATCAATTCCTCCTCCGTCATGCCCAGCGTGACCTGGTTGCTGATCTGGTAGAAATCGCCGTGAGATTGCGAACCTTCTCCATACAGCCCGCGTACGGCCAGGTTGATCTTTTGCAGGCTCCGGAAGACCTTTTCGATTTCCTTCGAAATAACCAGCGCAGGCATGTGGAGCATGACACTGACCCGGAGTCCGGTACCGACGTTCGTGGGGCACGCGGTCAGATAGCCGTATTTTTCATGGAAGGCATAGGAGAGGACGCTTTCGAGTTTGTCGTCGACATCGTCGATCCGTTTCCAGACTTTACCCGGTTCAAGACCACTGGTCATGGCGTGGATGCGAAGGTGGTCCTCTTCGTTGATCATGACGCAAAACTTTTCGTCCTTGTCGATCAGCGCAGCCCGAGGCCCCTCGGTTTCAACCATTTCCCGGCTCACAAGCTGTCGTTCACGGAGATATTCCCGGTCCAGGGCGTCCAGTTCCTCGAAGTCGACAAAATAGTAGCTGTTCTTCTTGAAGATATCCTTCGCGACTTCCTTCACGGCATCGCGGATGGCCCGGCGGTCCTGGTCCGTGGCCCGGCAAAGGAAGGGATATCCGGTCAGATTTCGCGCCAAACGAATCCGGCTCGATAGGACGATATCGTTTTCCGGCCCTTCACCGCGAAGCCAAGGGCCCGTTTGGGAGAGCATGCCATCGATTTTCATTCCGTTTCAATCTCCTTAATCTTATCGCGAAGTTTCGAGGCCCGCTCATACTCTTCGTATCGCACCGCTTCGTTCAATTCCCGTCGAAGTTTGATCAGGAGCGTTCGCCGGTTTGTTTCGCCGCCGGCCCGCTTGGGCGACTTCCCGACATGCTCGGTATCCCCGTGAATGTTAAGAATCAGGATGTCAAGCTGTTTGGCAAAGCAATCGTAGTCGTTGGGACAACCCAAACGACCCCGGCTTCGAAAGTCATAAAAGCTCATTCCGCAAAACGGGCAGGTTTGCATGTCCAGTTCCTGCAATTCGGCGGACGCTTTGTCGAGCGAAACTTTTTTGGCCACCCCTTGGGTCAGCGTCGCGGTCAAACTGCCATCGTCAGGGTCCGAGGATTCGTTGAGGTACTGGCGGGCATGTTCCTCACACAAATGGTGTTCCTGCGGCGCAGGGCCTGTCAGTTCCGTGATATGGAAGGTTGCCGATTTTTCACACTTTTGGCATTTCATGTCTGTTACCGCTTTGAACTGTCGAAATGATCGTTAATCCCCAACAATTTACCGCAAATTCCGCCGGGATGCAATCGGCACGGAATCTCCAATTTGCTCTTGGAAGCTATTTTACGATTGAACGTTTGCAAAGATAGCTGCATCGAATCAAATTCTGTGACAATCATTCCCTGTGGAGTCATATGCACCCAGGTTAATCTGTGTATTTTTCGTATTATGCCTTGTCGCTAGCTTTGGAGTATTAAAATAGGCAATATCTGGTGGTTTTTCCACCTGTAGGAGTCATCGTCAAGGGAGAACCGGCAAACGCCGAAAAAACCTTTGTGAAACACCTCTTTGCCGATGATGGCGATTTTATGTGTCACACGAAACGCAACGACAGATCAGACACCCACCTAAAGAGAACCGCCGCCCATGTTTCACTCGAAACCGATGAGCATAACACGAACTTTCATGGGGCAAAAAACTCCTTATTCTTTTTTCGTCGCGGTCGCCTCCCTCGTGGTTTTGGGCGTTTTTTCGCTCACGGCATCGGTTTCGGCCTCGGATGCCCGACGGGATTGGGTTGTCCAGGCCTTTGAACAAAATCGACAGGCCGTGGTCAATATTCAAGGCGACAAAATCGATGAGTATTCGGCGTCTTCGAAAGATCCTGGAAAATCCTACAACGGCATGGGAACCGGCATCATCATCGACGAACGCGGCTACATCGTCACGAATTTCCATGTTGTCGACGGCATCCGGAAAATCCAGGTTATCACCTACGACAAAACGCAATACACCGCCACGTTGGTCGGCCGAGACACGGATACGGACCTTGCCATTATCAAAATCAATCCCCGGCTACCGCTTCAGACGATCACCCTGGGCCGGTCCGATGACCTGATTCCCGGTGAACGCTGCATGTCCATCGGCAATCCTTATGGCTATTCCTACACGGTCACCGACGGTCGGGTCAGCGGCTTGGAACGTGAGGTCGAAGTCAACGAGAATCTCGTTTACAGCTTGGCTATCCAAACCAGCGCCCCGATCAATCCGGGCAACTCCGGCGGGCCGTTGATCAATGTCGATGGCGAAATGATCGGTATTAACGCCGCGATTCGGCAGGGGGCCGAGTGCATCGCCTTTGCCATTCCGATCGACCAGGTTGTACATGTCGCGGCCAAATTGATCGGTGACGTGGCCGACCGGACGAATTACCACGGTCTCATGGTCACCCATGTCGACGACGGTTCGGGCAAGCCCGTTGTCGCTGTGGAGTCGGTTGCCAATGACAGTCCGGCCGCTTCGGCGGGACTTCGGGAAGGTGACATTATTGAACGTATCGGAAAGTACACGATTGCGAACAAACTTGATTTTTCCCGGGCTTTTATGAACGTCAAAGCACGTGAAGACCTTGCGATGACCGTTCGTCGGGATTCGGAAAGCTACGAAGCGGCTATGACTTTAGGAACGCCCCGCAACGATGTGCTGACCCGCAACCGGAATGTTTCCACGACGGTTCCCCCCGGCCGTTCCAGTGCCGCATCCAATGCCAAAACAGGAAGCCAGGCCCGAAAACCGAACTTGGACGATCTCGTTTGGGAACGCCTCGGAATTCGCTATGCTCCAATGGCCAAGGATGAATACCGTAGGAAATTCGCCCAGCATCTGGCTGATCGTCCCCACGGCGGCGTGGTCGTCAAGGAAATTCGTCCCGGCAGCGTCCTGGCCGAGGAAGGCGTTATGCCCGGTGATGTGATCGTGGGCATTCACGAATGGGTGACAACATCCCAAAACGACGTTCGGTACATCGCCACGGCCTGGCCGAAAATTCAAGAGAGCAACAAATCGGTCCAAGTCCTTCTTTTCCGCGACGGAATTTCCTACTTTACAGAAATCCCCTTGGGGAAATAAGGGACGCAAGACGCAATATCACCAGAGTTCCACGCCGTGTCAGCGTCGGAGAATGGCCAGGTTGACCTTCCCTGGGATTTTACCAATTCTTCCGGTCACCCTGCAGATAGGCGTGCATGTCATGCGCGGCGGCCCGACCGGCGCCCATGGCCAGGATAACCGTGGCCGAGCCCGTAACAATGTCACCGCCGGCCCAAACGTTGCGTTTGCTCGTTCGGCCATTCGCTTCGTCGGCGACAATGTAATTCCGTTTATTTAAGGAGAGTCCCGGCGTGCTCTTCGTCAGGAGCGGGTTGGCCAGCGCCCCCGCCGCGATAATGACACAGTCAGTTTCCATTTCGAATTCAGAATCTGGAATCAAGATCGGGCGCCGCCGACCTGACGCGTCAGGTTCGCCCAGTTCCATTTTTTCGCAAATCATCCCTCGAACCCGGCCCTGATCGCTGCCGAGATATTCTTTCGGGCTCGTCAGGAATAGAAATTCGACGCCTTCTTCCTCGGCGTGATGAACC
>JBEBTM010000235.1:0-6953 GCA_040393745.1 Thermogutta terrifontis
CGAATTGCCGCGAGGTCGTTCAAGTGTCCGGCTTGTTCGCAAAAGCGTTTCCACTCTGTCGCTGAGTTTATCGGGTTTCATTTTCATCATCTCATCATTCGTGTTCGGGCTCCCGACTCATGACCCCACGAAGCAGATCGGCGACTTCCTTGTTTTGAAGCTGACATTCCAAGGCTGTGCGGTGTTCGTTCGACCGAAGATAGGGATTCGCTCCATGATCTAAAAGCATTTGAGCGATTTCGACCGAAGCCGCACAGTGTAAGGCCGGTCGAGGACTCGACTTTGAATTCACGTTGATATTCTGCTTCAAAAACAGTTCGAGCAAATCCTTCATCCCCTGTTGCGAAACATAGCTCAAGGCCGAATGTCCCCAAGCTCCTTCGTGGTAGATATTCAGTGAAAGTGTCAGCCAAGCACCGTGCTTAACCAACAGTTCGATCATCTCGCGGTTTTCGAGTTCCAAGGCGACAAGGATCGGCAGTTGAGCCCAATTGCCGTAAGCATGATCATCCGGTCTGCGATTGGCCTCGTTCGGATCATTCTCCAATATCGTTTCAAGAAGATCGATTCGACCGAGCATCATGGTGTAGATGACAGGGGGAAACGCAGGCGGAGGAATCTCGACGGATGCTCCATGATTCATCAAATACTGAATGGTCTCTTTTCTTTTGTGAAGGGCCGCCAAATGGAGCGGGCGGCGATGGTCCCAGTTTTCCGCCTCAATGTCCATTCCTTGTTCAAGAAAATATTTGACCCATCTTGTCAATCCTTTTTCAGCGGCGATATGCAACAACGTATTGCCGCGATCTCCGATAACGTGAATGTCGGCTCCCTCGTCGATCAATTTTTGGATCAGTTTCCCGTCGCCGCTCGCCAGAGCGCTGAAGATCGGCGTTGAACTGGCATCGACCTTGTGTCCCCAAACCCAATTCGTCCTCGATTCGAGATCGGCTCCGTGTTCGATAAGATAATCGACGATCTCCGTTTTCCCTTCCTTGAGGGCGGCTTGGATCGGCGAACCGAAATCCGTTTTGCGATTGACATTCGCCCCAGCCTCGACGAGAATTTTGACAATCTCGATGGTTGCATCGCTTGCCGCATCGTACAAAAAGGAATTGCCGTATCCCGACTTCTTGTTGACCTTCGCACCGTACTGGACAAGTAAACGTACCATTTCGACATCGTTCGCTTGGATGGCGGCATGGAGCGGGGCATGGATATCGCCATAGCCACTTCCGGCGTTCGGGTCGGCGCCCTCTTTGAGAAGTTGTTCCGCCTCGGCATGATCCCTGACCTTCACGGCCCAGCGAAGTGCCATTTTTTTCTTCAGAGCCGGTTCAATCGCCAATCCCGCCGCTTCAAGTCGATCAAGCAGAGAAAGCGGTAAAACCTGTACGGAAGGACAGCAAAAGGTATTGACGTGGAACGGGTCGGCATGATCCTCCTTGCCCGAAAAAGGCTTGAAACCGTGATCCAAAAGAATCTCGGCAACTTCAATATATTCCCGTCGCCCGCTTGCCATGCCGCTTGCAAGCATTCCATTCAATGCGGAACCGGAAAACCATCCGAACCTGCCTTTCGGCGCGGCACCATGTTCCAAAAGATAACGCACGGTATTCGGCTGACCGAAGAAAATGGCGTAACTCAAAAGCGACTGTCCGTTTTTCGGGACATAAGAAATCGAACCGCCTTCGTCGAGCCAGTTTTCAAGACGCTGCAAATCGCCGCCACGGATCAGGTTCATGATCCAAATCGAATCGGGTTCCTTGACCGGTTTTTGAGATTCCGGCTTGATTTCCAGCATCTCCGCGATTCCTGAAAAACCGACTTCTTTCGCAAGATTTCCCGGAAGTTCACCGTATTTGTTTTTGACGTTCGGATCGGCTCCGAAGTCAAGCAAGATTTGCACAATATCGCGTCGACCGTTTCGTGCCGCCGAATGAAGCGGAAAGGTCGTCCTGTCGGGGCGCTTGGCAAGATTGGGATCGGCTCCCCGCTCCAGGAGAAATCGAACCGTTTCAAGATGAGCATGTTCGACGGCGGCATGGAGCGGCGTCCAACCTTCCGCTGTTCGCGCGTTGATGTCAGCCCCATGTTCAAGGAACAATCGAACGATTTCCGTATGTCCTTCGAGAGCGGCAAGATGGCACGGTGTCCAGAATCGCAGGGTTGTCGGCATGTACATCGCCGATCCGGCCTCGATCAATATCCGGCAACAATCGAGATAACCGTACCATGCCGAGAAATGAAGCGGCGTCCAACCGAGTTTGGTCACGGCATTGAGGTCGTCTCCGGTTTCGATCAGTTTTTTCAGTTCGTCCGAATTACCCGTTTGAGCGGCTTGATGAAGCGGTGTCCATTGTGACATGATCGTATTTTTCGTTAATCAATTTACCGAGTATCTCTTTCCGTTCAACTGGGTTGTACATTTACGCATCAACCAGCACTTCGAAACCGTTGACGCCCGCGAAGGCCGTCAAGGAAAGAAACACTTTCAGGTTCGACGTAATCGGATCATCCTGCGGTCGGGGCCAATTGTCCTGTTTGCGTACCAACTTGAATTCGTCGTCAACATAGCCGAGGAAATACGCGAGCATCTTGGCATGGGCGGGTTGGAACGAGCCGACGTCGAACATCATGTGCAAAATCTGGCTCGACGCGATGCGGGTTTTCTTTGAAAAGAAACCACCCCATTTTCGCACCGCCGGAGATTTCAATTCGTAAAGTTCGTCACGGACACGGGCAGCATCGATGTCGGCTCCGTTGTATTCGAAATCCTGAATCGCTCGTTGCAGAAGTTGACCGCGTTGCGTGTTCAAATCGTCGGGAAGCCGCGACACCAACCACTGCTCAGCTTGACGCGTGATCGGATAGTGAATCGCCCCGCCACAGCCGAAATCGCGTTTCTGCAAGTTAGCCGGACAACCGTTGCAATGAACGGCAAGCTGTTGAAGCGGAGCGGCCTCGGCCAGCATGTCGGCGACACGCAGTTCGACTTCTTCGGGACCGTTCGCGCCGAGCTTTGTCAACGTCACGGACCATTCGGACTCCGGTTTGTTTTGGTGTTCGCCTGGATTGTCCCGAAGCATTTGCAGCACGGCCTCGGCTCGGTTTTTCGCCTTCTCCATATTCAGCAGGCTTTCGTCGCTGATTTGCTTGCGGACTTCGCAGGGAAAGAGAACGTAATAATCGACGGCCATGATTTTGCTCCCGGTTACTTTATTTTCGTTTTATAAATACCTCACTATCAAACTCTTGCTTCTGATACTCTCATGGGCGATCAGCTTATCATTGTGCAGGTGGCTTCGCCTCCATCGGCGGCGGCCTTGAAGAAATCGCGGAGCTTGAGAAACATCTCATAGAGCCAATCGAAGGCTTCTTCGCCTTCCTCGGCGTAGACGGAAGGATAGACGTCATCGTTCATTGCTTCCGGCTTGTACTGCTCGTGCAAGGCGTCTCGACCCAAACCCACAAGATATTTCGAGATTTCGGCGGTTTGTTCAGGAGTGAAAAACAACATGGGAAATTCTTCGATCCTCTCATCTTCGACGATGGGCTGAGCGCCGCTTCCCTTGATAAACCCGTTGGGATAATCGCCGTAAATCTCACCGTTGCATAAAAGATAGTTCAGCCCGTCCCATGCTTTATCGAGCGAGAATCCAGTTTCATCATCAAGAAGATCAAGAAGTTCGGTCGCGGCCTCCGGGCCGTTTTCCATGAAAATCTCTTTCAACTTTTCAGTTTTTGGGGAAGCCAAACGCCAAAAATTGCAGTACATTCCCATAGCTTTCTCCTTTTGAATTGATGTGTGCTTTTATATGTGGTGCGGGCGAAAACCAATAATAAAACGTCACGATGTCCATTTGCTTTTCGAGAGCGGTCTCGTACAGTTCAACGAGCCCTTCTCGAATTTCGGTGTACATTTCCTGCTCGTCTTCGTCGCAGTCGGAAAAGTCCAAGGCTTTTGTCCGGTCGAGTTCGGCTTGGATATCCGCAAGACGAATGTGGCCGACATAGGGGAAATCGTCACCTTCGTCGGGAAGCGAAACAGGCGATTTGGAGCCGAGAATCCAAGGCCACATTTCCTCGAAGGTCCATGATCCCCGCACCGATTCCAACGCCTCGACGAACTCTTGGTTGCCCATGTAACGGCAAATCGCTTCAAGAGCGTAACCGTACTGATGCGGCTGAATTGTTTTGCTTTGCAAATTCCCGTCGATGATTGCGCGAATGGCCGCTTTCGTCACCATTCGTTCGTCGTCATCTTCATCGTCCTCGTCCGTGTCGACGCATTCGTCGTTTTCCTCTTCATCATCGTCCCATTCTTCTCCGTCTTCGTCAGCATTGTGTTTCAGTACGGCGGCGAATAGGGCATCGTCACGACTTCCGACGGCTTTCTTCAGGTCGTCGATTTTCAATAAATACGGGCAAACGGTGTAGCTCATCGGGAGTTTCCTTGGGAATGATGTGTTACGGAAGATCGAAAACCAAAAGTTCGCTTTCCGATTTTTTGATCGCAAATCGCCAGTTCGGGCTGAAATGAACGGCCTGGAATGTCGCCATTTCGGTTTTGGGAGTCGGAATGGGAAGCGTTGCAAGACGCTTGAGCGACTGGGTGTCGTAAATCTCAACCCCGTCCAAATGTTGAGCGGCAAGCCTCTTGCCATCCGGTGAAACATACAATCGGTTGAATTTCACGCCTGTTCCCTCAATCTTTTGCGAGCATTTCCAGTCGGTTGTTTGCACGACTTCAATCGTTCCATCAGGGCAACCGTAATAGAGACGGCTGTGTGGCAAATCAGCAGCGAAACTCGAATACTTCTTTTTGCCAATCAGGTCGTTGCGAATCGATTTGCCGGTTTCCCAACTGAATACCTCGACTCTTTCATCGCTATCGTTCACAAGACCGAACTTGCCATCGGAAGTCGAAAACAAACATTTTCCCGCTTGGAATGGAAGGTCATTAACGAAAAACGAATGGAGTTTTTTGAATGTTGCCGTTTCGTAAACGGCAATCTGTTCCGAATGGAGTATCACGAAAAAACGTGCTCCATCGCCGATGAACCCAGCTTGGGGCGTATGAGATTCACCCTTGGCGAACTCCATCTTCTTCAGCACTTTGCCGCTTGCAGCGTCGAGCAACTGAACGCCCGGCCCCCAACCCGCGACAAGGATTTGCTTTGAATCGGACGAAAAAACAATACTTTCGGCCTGCTTACCCTTGGTTCCCTTGAACGTGTACAGCTTTTTGACGCCGGGAAGCCGATAGACCGTGCGTTCCGTTCTCTTGCCACCGACGGCAAGAGAGAAGTCAGGCGAAATAACAAGGCCGCAATTCACGCCGGTTTCTTCGAACATCTTTATGATTTTTTTCGAGGCGACATCGAATACATTAACGCGGTGATCGGAGTTCATCCTCGTCAGAATCGTTTTTCCATCCGGGGAGATATGCTTTTCGCTGTCAAGATAAATGTCGCCAAGCCGGGCGGTCTCTTTTCCCGTTGCGGGATCAATGGCCCGTCCCAAGCAACTGTCGGAAACGATAATCGCTTTACCGCCGATGTAAATAGAAAACCATGCAACCGACCTTGCTGTCCTTCAATGGTTTTGATCAGGTTGGTGGATTTCGCATCGTGAATGGAAATGCTCGTTCCACCGATAGCCAATCGCGTATCCTTGTCGACAAACTCAGCCGGTGAAAAAAAGAATTCGTCGTTACTCTTGGATAATTTTTCAAAAACAACTTTTTTCGATTCGACCTGAACGAACTGCAAGCTGGAGGTTTCTTCGCTAATAACGCCAAGCAAACACACTTTGCCATTTGAGGACAGGGTGGCGTACACGACATCGCCTTTGGATATGGCTATCTCACGCACGGTTTTCCCGTTTGCCGCGTCGACAAAAAGAAGTTTCTTTCCATTGCCGATCAAGATAAGTTTTCCATCAGGCGACCAATTCAGGGGAAATGACCTGCCTTTGGACATTGGAAATTCCTGTGTCGCTTTGTTCTCCAAATCGAGAACGAAAATCTTCGACGAATTGTTCGCCATAACGACATGCTTTCCATCCGGTGAAAAAACCGGGCAAAAGAGAACATATCGGTCGTTCTTGAATGAGTATTCATCAAGAATCTTTCCCGTTTGCGAATCACAGATTTTGGCAATGTGGCCTTCACCGCAAAGCAGCACCTTTTTACAGTCGGGCGAGATAGCCCTCCCTTCGATCCAATCAGGATGACGTTTGGCTCCCAGTGGATTCCACTTGAAATCGTTCTTGATTTCTTCGCCAGGCTTGGGAATCGAAAAACGACGAACATGATCTTCTGTGATCTCGTAGAGTTTCTTGCCATCGGGCGAGAACCGAAGAACATGGACGGGACTGACAATTGTCTCCCCCAGCTTGAAGGCGGTTCGCAATTCCCAAGTCTTGGTATCGTAAATCCGCATGTCGGAGCAGACCCCGACACTACCGAGCATGGAGCCGTCGGGCGAGAGAACGAACTGCAGCGTCTCGCCGAAAACCGAAGGAATCGACCGGGCTTTCAAAACTGCATTGGATGATTTCGTTGCTTTGGGACTCATGGGAGTTTTCCGTGTCAAAAGTTGTTTCTAGGAAAGTATATTGCGGCGATTTTCTATACGGAGAAACAATAATCTCAGTCGATGGAAAAATAGAAACTCACTATACTTCAAAGATTTTGGCGTTTCTTTCAAAGTCGTCGAGGCGGACGGCGAATCGGAAACTCGGGCTGAACTGGACGACGGGCCACATTGGCATCGTTCGGTTCGATGGAACTGGTAGCGTTGCGAGTCGTGAAAATGTTTCCGTCTCGAAGATTTCAATAGCGTCCAAGTGCTGCGCGGCTAAGCGGTCACCGTCCTGCGAGATGAACAAGCGGTTGACCTTTTTGCCGATCCCTTCAATTCGATGTGTCCAGCCCCAGTCGGTTGTTC
>JBEBTM010000236.1:0-6948 GCA_040393745.1 Thermogutta terrifontis
CTTCTCCACCGTTTGGTGCTTTCGTCGGTAGGGCGCCGCAGCCGTAAAGAATTGTTTCACCGCGAAAACGGCGATTTGTTCCGGTGAAAAATGCTTCTGCCGCATGTCCTCGGGCATAAGTTTTCGTACGGCCCAGCCGGAACTTTTGTAGAAGAAAATCGAACCCATGATGCTGAAAATACACTTCCAACGGAACTCCTGCGGAATTTCCGGAGCGAAATACTCGTCCAGGAGCGAGTTCAGTGCGGTGTAGTCCCGAATGATATACTCCTGAAGCCGGTCGCCGCAACAGGGCGTAGGATCGTTGATTTCACGGAAAATGAGCTGAATCTTCCAGCGACTCAACTCCGTAGCGAAGATTTCCTTGGCCCGGCGAACGACGATGTCCGAGAAAAAATCGTCGAAGTTTTCGAATCGGCTTCGAACTTCGGTCTGCTTTTCCGGGTCGCCGACCAAGTCCGCCCATGGTTTCATCGAGGAATACGTTGACGTAAAAACTTCCTTGTAGAGGTTTTCTTTGCTGCCGAAGTAGTAATTGATCGCCGCCTGGTTGACTTTGGCCACGGAACAGATTTCCCGGACGGTCGTACCGGAAAAACCTTTCTGGGCAAAAATCGGACCGGCCGCTTCGATGATTCGAATTTTGACCGTCTCGCTCATTTTTCTTGGGTGTGTGTAGGGATTTTCAAGAACACGGCTTGTCTTGTTGGGTACAGGCGGGATAGGGTGAACACGCAAACCGTCCAAACAATTGTATCATACGAGCGTATGGTGTGAATAGCCGTGATGTCGATTTTGTCGAAATAAAGCGACACTTGGTGTTTTGTCGCTTTTCTCACCCACTATCTTGACGATTCTACAACCCGGGAGCGTTATCCATGGCCTGCCGGAGAAAGCGGCCCGTAAGCGATTCGGGAACCTCGGCGATTTCTTCCGGCGTCCCTTGGGCGACGATCCGGCCGCCTTGGTCCGATGCGCCGGGCCCCAGGTCGATGATATGGTCCGCCGAACGGATCAGTTGCATGTTGTGCTCGACGACGACCAGCGAGTGGCCTGTCTCCAATAGGGCGTCGAAACAGTCGAGAAGCTGGACAATATCCGCGAAGTGCAGGCCCGTGGTCGGCTCGTCCAGGAGGAACAATGACCGGCCTTTCTTGACCTGGGAAAGATATGCCGCGAGTTTGAGCCGCTGCGATTCTCCGCCGGAAAGCGTATTGGCGGGTTGGCCGAGGCGAATATAATCGAGCCCCACGTCGATCAAGCGTTTGAGCTTGTACTGCACCTTGGCTTGGCCCCGGAAAAAGCCGAACGCTTCGCGAACCGTCATGTCGAGCACTTCGGCGATGTTTTTGCCCCGATAAAGAATTTCCAGGATTTCCTGCCGATACCGCTTTCCATGACATTGCGGACAACGAACGAACATGTCGGCCATGAACTGCATATCGACCACGGTGAACCCGTCGCCTTTGCAATGCTCGCACCGGCCGCCTTCGACATTGAAACTGAACTTGCCCGCGGTGAAATGCTTCGCTTTGGCATCAAGCGTCGCTGCAAAGACGTTGCGAATTTCGTCGAAGATTTTCAGGTAGGTTACCGGATTGGATCGAGGCGACCGGCCGATAGGATTCTGATCGACCAGGACCACGTCTTCGATCAATTCGTTGAAAACCAACTCGTCAAAGGGCAGACCCGGCGGCGTATTGTCCCGGCCGAAATGGCGGCACAGCGCAGGATAAAGCGTTTCCTGGACCAGCGAACTTTTACCGGCTCCGCTCACGCCGGTCACGACGCAAAGCATGCCCAACGGGAACGCGACGGTCAAATTTTTCAAGTTGTGTCCCCGGCAGCCGACGAGCTCGACGACACCGTCCTCGGGTAAACGCCGCTTCGAAGAAAAGAGCCCGAGTCGTTTTCCGGACAAATATTCGCCCGTCAGGCTCTGCGGGTCCAGGGCCATCTCGGCCGGCGTGCCTTCGAAGACGACTTTACCGCCGGCCTCACCCGCACCGGGCCCGATTTCAACGATCCGGTCCGCCGCACGGAGAAACGATTCTTCGTGCTCGACGAGAACAACCGTGTTGCCCCGATCCCGGAGTTGCCGAATCGATTGCAAAAGCCGGTTCGTGTCCGCCGGATGCAGACCGATGGACGGTTCGTCCAAAACGTACAGCATATCGACCAGGCTCGAACCGAGTGCCGTGGTCAGGCTCACACGCCGCTGTTCGCCGCCGCTGAGCGTGCGCATGGTCCGGGACAGCGTGAGATAGCCGAGTCCCACGGCTTCAAGGAATTCCAACCGTAGCGTGATTTGCTCCAAGGCCGTTTTCGCCAGGGTTCGTTGACGGTCGGTGAGTTCGACGCCGCGAAAGAATTCGAGCAGGTCGCAGATTTTTTTGTCCGACAATTCCGCGATATTCCGGCCGTCAATCCGTACGGAAAGAGCCTCGGGCCGAAGCCGGGAGCCGCCGCAGGAGGGGCACGTTCGGAAGCTACGCCACCGGCTCAGGAAAACGCGGATGTGCATCTTGTATTTCTGACGTTCAAGCCGCTGAAAAAAACCGAAAAGGCCCGGATCGGTCTTCTTGCCCGACCCGTACAGGAACCGCCTGAGTTGGTCCTCGGTCAATTCTTCGAACGGCATATCCGGCGGGATTCCGTGTTGCGATTCTTTCGAGATGAACTCGTCCAGCTTGGGCCGGTACGACGGCGTCGACCAGGGCGCCACCGCGCCGCCCCGGATCGTTTTCGACTTGTTGGGGACGATCAAATCCAGGTCGTACATCATCAGGTTGCCGAATCCCTCACAGGTCGGACAGGCCCCCAACGGGCTGTTGAAGCTGAACAGCTTCGGTTCCGGCGAAGGGACATCCACACCGCAAACATCGCAGGAAAACCGGGACGAAAACGCGAACCTTTCGAGAGTTTCACCTTTTTCGTGCAATATAAAACACCGACCCTGCCCGTATTCCATCGCGGTTTCAAGCGAATCGATCAACCGCGTTTCCTCGGTCCGACCCAGCGTGACGCGGTCCAAAACGAGCATAATCGCGGGGCCCGCCTTCGGCTTCGGTTCGACCGGCGGAGCGATCTGCTCCGTGAGAAAAAACGACAACACCTTTTTCGTTTCGGATTCGGGATCGTCGTCCGATTCGTCGTCGGTCGTTATTGCGGCGGGCCGTGTCGCGAAAACCGTTTCGTCCGTTTCCGTTTCGACTTCCGCATCGTCCAAAAGCGTTGACGATGGTTTTGGCGATGTTTCCGTTTCATCGACCCGGTCTTGCTTTACGGCTTTTACGTACAGGTGACCGGGCAAACCGCCTTCGTCGAGACGAAAGGGTTCGTCGAAGACGAAACCCCGCAGGATTCCCTGCTCCCGCCAATAGGTTTCGAAATCGGCTTGTTTGGCGTCCGGTGGCGGGGCGAAGGCGATTTGCAGCCGGACGGGCACGTCGTCGTTTTTGTCCGGAAATTGTTTCTTGAGCCGACAGAGAACGGTTTGCGGTGTGTGGGCTCGGACTTCCCGGTTGCAACAGGGACAGAAAACGCGGCCGATTTTAGCGAAAAGCAACCGGAGAAAATCGGTCGTTTCCGTGGCCGTCCCGACCGTACTGCGAGTCATTTGCCGGAGTGATTTCGAGGTCACGGCAATCGACGGCGGGATTCCGTCGATCCGTTCCGCCTCGGGTTTTTCCAGCTTTTCGAGAAACTGCCGGGTGTAGGGCGAAAAACTTTCGATGTACCGACGCTGTCCCTCGGCGTAGAGCGTGTCCATGGCCAGCGAACTTTTCCCGCTGCCGCTACGACCGCAAAAGACGATCAGTTCCCCGTAAGGCAAGTCGAGGTCGATGTCCTTGAGATTATGAACGGAAACCCGTCGCAGTTCGATCATGGAATCAATTCAGGTGTTAGCGACGGTTTCCCGACGGTATTTTCCGCAGGAAGGGGTTCGGCGTCTGCGGCATCGTCGTCAAACAAGCTCGGCGGTTTGGGCTGTTTTTTCGGCAGGGCCGGTTCGAAGTCGAAGAGGCCGGGATCGTCCTCCGGGTCGGCGGCTCCCCTTTTTTCGGCGACATTGAAGCCTTGCGTCTTCATGACGAGCAGCGATCTTTTTTTCGGCGATTCCATTTCGGTCGAGGCGGCGCCGGTCGGGGAGATCGGGTCCAGGAAGATCGCGAAGTCGATCATCAATTCCTTGTTGCCGACAAGTTTGTTGTGTGCCGTAGGTAATCGTTCCAAGCGGTTCAGGTGTTCCTGACGCCGCCGCTTGAGCATCTGGACCGTTTCGTTGATTTCGTTGCGTTCTCGTCGCATTTCCGAGGCTTCGGCTCCTGCGTTGAAAATCTTCTGGTTGATTTCGACCACCTTGGCTTCCAGATTTTTCTGCTCCTCATCGTCCGTTTCGAGCGACTCTTTGATTTCTTTTTGCTGCGCATCGAACAGATCGGTCCAAGTCACCTGAACGGGATCGACCGTTCCCGCCATGGAAACGGTGACGGGTACGGATTCGTCCGTGCCCCGGTTGATCGTTTTTTTCGAGGTGACGTCCGTTTTAAATTGCACCAGAACCCGGGACGGCGATTTTCTCTCGGCCTGCTCGATGTCTAAAATCCCCGTCGGTTCTTCCGGTGAAACAAGGATTTCCATGCGGAGCACGAAGGGATACACGGTGTTTGTGAACAGGTCCCGCCAGGGTTCTTCGGCGAAGGGCGTTTCCGCAGTCCAGGTCGACGACGCCGACGGATCGCCGAATACCGAAGCCGGTGAAAGTGAATCGAGAACGGTCGACGCGAAAAGAGGAATCTCGCGGGTGTTCGACGAGGAATTTTCATCCAAACCGGAAACACGAAGGAAACCGAGCGTACTTTGGAGCGTGCTGTGGTAGAGAGCCGGGGTAAAACCTTCCTGTCGCCAGGAGACGCGAAGCCCCTCTTGTGTCAAAAGGAGATCGAAAAGCGGGATTTCCTGGAGCGTATTCCGGTCGATGGCCGCGACCGTCCATTCGAACCGCGACGTGTCGGGGATCCAAGTATTGTCGGCAATGATTTCGTTTAACAGGGTTTGCTCGATTTCCGGTTCGGCGGACAAAAGATCGGGAACGTCTTCTACCGGCTTGTCCGGCATTTCCTGTTCAGACTCTTTGACGGGAAGGTCTTCCGGCAGGGGCATTTGACGCGGCACGAGTTTCCGCGTGACGATCAGTAGCGACGCCGGCCGTGCCAAGGGAATCCATTCCAGTTCCAGGCCGGCTCCGTAAGAATGTAAACCGGCAAGCTCCTCGAACAGTTTCGGCTCGGGAAATCTCGCTTCGGTTCCCCGGACCTCGGGAATCGGAGCAGCCAGCGCGTCTGGCAGGGGCAGGTCGGCCAAAACGTCCCCGAGGTCCGCTGCGTCCTTTCGTTTTTTTCGTTCGAAATCCCGACGATATTCGTCCGCTCTTTTCTGTTTGAGCTCGAGTCGTTCTTTTGCAGCCTGCTGGAGACGTTGCTCTTCCTGCTCTTTCCGGAGGCGTTCCTTTTCGAGTTTTTCCGCCGCTCTCACCGCGGAATCGTCTCCCTGAATCGGTCCGGCGCCCTGTTGGGCCACCGTGCCGGTTCGTTCGCCTCGCATCCACCGGATCAGGCCGAAATCGACCAGTTGGTCCGTCACCAAGGCCAAAAGGAAGACGACCAGCAGCAGGGTCACGCCGTATAAAACGTAAAACTGCTCCTTCGATTTCATATTCAGGAGCCTTGCGAAGATCCCCCTGGAACTCGACGGCTTTCGTATTTGGATGCTAATCGGCTTGGCTGGAAGGACCGGCGGAATCGCCGTAGATTCCGTCGCCGCAACCGCATCGTCTTTTGCCAAGGCGATCGGGTCGATTTCCGGATCGAACGTCGCATCGGACGCCAGAACGACGCGGTCGGGCTCATCCTCGAAATCGTAGGGTTTCGTGTCCGAATCGCCTGCCGAATGAAAGAGGGTTTCCCGCGTTTCGTCGTTGGGCAGGAGATCGTCACGGCCCAGTCGGGCAAATTCGACATAGGGGCCCGTCGAGGCCGTTCCCAGGGGCCGTGTCAAATCGAGGACCAATTGATTGCGGTCGGCCTGGAGCGTTTCCGCTTCCCGGGAACCGGCGAGAACACCCTTCCACTGGCAGGCGACGTGCTCCGGCAAACGTGTGAAACAGGTCGTGAACGTGACTTTCCAACGGTAACTGTCGGGCAGCAGGGCAATCGCCTCCAAGAACAGGGGCAACAGGTTCATGCCCGGCCGAAACAGTAAGACGACCGGTTGGCCCGTGCGCGCCGTTTCCGCCAGGATGCCGGCCCAACCCGCGTCGCCCACCAGTTCCTGCCATGTCGGACAGGGGGATGTCGGAGGCTTCGTGATCACGATTTGTTCCTCGTTTTCAAGGACTTTCGCCCTCAAAAGCTCGGCGTTTTCCCCGTCTATTGAGGCGATGGGAACCATCTTTCGATGGTCAACCCAATGGCGTTCGCGGGCGATTCTCTGTCGCCGGGTCATGGCGGGCGGCGCGGACAGGCTCGGCAGGGGACGTCCGACGTTGAACCGAACCGCCGGCGTGAGCCATTCGGTCAAATGGAATTCCGGAAGGGCCAGGAGCCAAGCGGGGCCCTCGTCGACCGTTTCGTCGTTTTGCAGTGTGATATGATGAGCCAGTTGGTTCGGCTCATGACGGTAATCGGTTCCCGTATCGGCGATCCGCGACAGGAGATGCCAGGAAAGATCCATGGCCGTAAAAATCAGGTGCGAATAGACGACCGGCTGCAAACCGGGCTCGTCGACGTCCAGGTGCCGGTATTCGCTGAGCGATTCCATCCGCTTGAGAATCTGCTGCGGAATCCCCCGGCTCTCGGCAACCACACAATAACCGTTGCTGCCGGGTTCCAAGCCTTGAGAAACGGAGGTCAGGATCAATTCGTGCGTCATAAGAGGGCGGGGGAA
>JBEBTM010000237.1:0-6934 GCA_040393745.1 Thermogutta terrifontis
TAACAACATCTACTATTGGATAGGCGGCGACGGGAATGACGTAATACTGGGCGAATTCCTGGTAGAGCCGAGCCAGTTCGATCCGCGGTTCCGGGGCGGCCTTATTGTAATCGGCCCAGGCGATGAGCAATTTAAACGCCGGTTCGGGCTGCTGCCGTTCCATGTAAAGCACAGCCAGACCACGGTAGGCGGCAGTGTGGTTCGGATCCTGTCCCAAGCAATATTTGTAATTTTGCTCGGCCAGATCGTACTGCTGCTGGGCGTAGGCGGGATTGGTGGAATTCAGCGCGGCTCGACCCATCTGGTGGTACGTCGCGGCGAGATTGTAGTACGTATCCTGATTCTGCGGCTCACTTTGCATCGCCGCTTGAAAGGCGCTGACCGCTTCGGGATACCGGGCCTGATTGTAATATCGCAGCCCGTCCGCATTGCGATTGTACGAAGTACAACCGCAAAAAAACAGGATAAAAACACCGCAAAGGGTCCATGGAATAAGGAATCGTTGCATCGCCGTCACTCTCGATATCGGGACTCGAATTCAAAAAAGAAGACGGCGAAGGATAACGAATATCCAAAAGCGTGACAAGGCCAAATGGAATCATTTTGCGAACACTTCCACGGCTTTGTCCAGTTGCGGGTCGAAATACGGGGCCTTACCCTCGAATTGAAAATCCTTCGGCGTGACGTCTTTCTCCATCGGCGGCTCGTCGAGTTCGGACAGCAATTCCTCGGACACGCCCGCCTCGGCGAGGGTGTCGATCATTTCACGCTGTTTTTCCCGGCGTTGGTGGAATTTTCGGATATCCTCGGGCAGTCGGGTTTGCCATTGTTCCATGAGCTGTTGCCGTTTTTCCGAAACGATATTGCCCCGCCAGAGCCGGATTTGCGACTGGACGTACCGCTGTTCCTCGGAGACGGGAACTTCGAAGCCGGGGTCCGGTAAAACACCCCACACGTCGGCTTCGGTATCCCCGACGTGTCGATGAATGTTTCGGTTGCTCGGCCGCCAATAACTTGTTCCGGTGACCCGAAGTTTTCCCGATTTCAGCGGTAACGGAATCAGCTCCTGCACCACGCCTTTGCCGAACGATCGAGTTCCCACGATGGTCGCCCGACCGTAATCCTGCAATGCCGCGGCCAGGATTTCCGATGCGCTGGCCGAATCGCCGTCGATGAGAACCACCATGGGCAAGTCGCAGATTTTCGTGTTCCGAGCCAATCGGTAGACGTCTTTTTCTTTTCCGTTACGATAATGGGTCGAAACGACGGCGTTTTGATTTTCCGTGGGACTCAAAAAGAAACCGGCGACTTCCACACACTCGGGCACATAGCCGCCGGGGTTTTCGCGCAGATCGAGAATGAGCCCCCGGGGAGACGCGGCGACGATTTCCCTCAACGCGGCGGCGACTTCCCCGGGTGTGCGTACACTGAACGACGTGAGTTTCAGGTACGCGATTTCAGGCTCGGTTTCCAGGAAGAACCGTCGCTTGCCCTGCGTATCGATGGCGTCGCCTTCAATGCTTTCGTACTGAATCGGGGCCCGGCGGAGTTTTTTCTCGACGATTTCGCCGGTTTCGTATTGCCGCAGGAGGACGTCGAGATTCGGGTCTTTCACCTTGAAAAGCTCGGTGATTTCCATCGGCGTGAGCCCCTTGGTATCGGTGCCGTTGACGCGGAGAATACGGTCGCCGGACCGGAACCCCGCCTGGAATGCGGGCGAGCCGGGAATCGGGTACAGAATCTCGGACATGTTCTCGACCGGGTCCAGACCATGCTGGATTCCAATACCTTCAAAGCGGTTGTCGAGATCGTCTTCATAGATCTTCCGTTTTTCGAACGGAATATACGCGGAATATTCGTCGTCGTATTTTTTCTTCAACAGTTGCGTCATGCCCGTCATGGCCGACTCGAACAATTCACGCGGCTTGGGTTCGACCAAGGCTTTTTCCTCAAGACGGTGCAACGATTCGACGAGAATCCGATCGCGTACCGTAACCCGCAAACACAGGGCGTAAATCACCAAAGCGATCAAGATGACAATGATATTCAATCGGGGCATAAACGACTTTTCCGCTTGTGTCTAAACCGCGTAAGCATGTGGGGAGACGAAATTCATCGCCGGGCCATGGGCGGTAAAATCCGGCCCGCTAAAAATGTTTCGGCGATCAGGAAAAGCAGCAACACGACGAGTAACAGTTCGGTCAGGGACCGTTCGCCCGTGAAATCGAAGGGCGTGGAAAAACCGGCCGCACTTTCCAGCGAAGCTCCCGTGGGCCGGAGCAAAGCGGACAGTTCGGCGACATCGACCAATCGGGTTTGCCCTTCCCGGGGGTTCACGTTCACGGCAAAAAACCGGGCGGCTTCGGTACCGGAATGCTCCCGGATGGTCGCCTCGTAAAAACCGGCCCGAGGCGTTTGGGACAGTGTCGCCACGGCAATATCGTCGTCACGGACCATGGCTTCCAAGTTCAGCGTTTTTGGTTCGCTTTCGCCTTCTTCGGGGGGTAATTTCAAGGCGAAGCGTTTATCGTACACGGTGGAATCGAGTCGGATTTCCAGCGGGTCGCCAAGCAGGACGGATGCCGCATCCTGGGGTCGCTTAGCCAGCCAGGCCGCGAGTTCAAGCATGACGACGACAAAGCTGGGATTGCCCCGAGCCCAATTGTTCCAGGCGGGTCCAGCGGAGGTCAAAACGGTCACGGTCCGGCCTTTGCCGAACGTTTTTTCAACGACCAAGGGAGCCCCGCCCCGGAGGGTTCCCAGCACGACGGATTTCGAATCCGGTGATTCGTTCGGTTCCACGGCAAGGTATTGTTCAATGCGCACCGATCCGAGCAGCGGACTTTCGCCTTCGCCGAAGAGTCGGAAAATCGGATGAGGACGAACCGTCAAATCCGGCGTTCGACTCAGGAAATCCGGTTCCAGCGACGTCACGGCCAGTGGAGAAAACGGAAACAAACCGGTTCCATCGCGGTACAATTCGCTACGGATGAAATCGAGATTGGCCTCGGGTCCCGTAAAAATCGCCAAGCCGCCGCCGGCCGCGACGTAATTTTCAAGCGACTTGACGGCAATGGAATCCAAGCTCGGCACATCAAGCAGGAAAATGGCGCCGAACGCATTCAAGGGCCGATCAATCAAAAACGACGGCGGTTCCAACCGGGTTCGAATTCCCGACCGGGCTCCCGTCGGTGACAGGGCCACACGAACATACTGAGCCGCTCCGCCGACGGCCGCGATTTGGCGTTCCGGGGCGACCAGGAGAACTTCGAGCGCTTCAGGGACGTCCAAAACGAGGAAACGGCGATTATCGTTCGGAATCGCGTCCGAGGGCAACCGGGCTTCCACACGATGCCGGCCGGCGGCGTCCACACGTACGGGAAACCGAACCGGCGGCACGGTCGTTTCGCCCGCCTTGAGCCGGTGAATCGTCAGCGTCGGCTGCGTGTGTTCGTCGATGCGGAGGATTAAATGAACGTTTTCCGCGTCTTCGTCACCGTAGTTGGCAACGCTCAGATCAACGAGTACGTCGATGCCCGCTGCGTGGATGCCGTCGACGATTTCCAGCTTTTCGATACCCAGATTGGGCCGCTCGACATCGCCGGCCCGGACCTTTCGGACCTGGCCGCCGGACTTGCGGATCGCATCGAGTTTTTCCAGTATCGGGGCGGCGTTTTCCCAGTCGTTTTCACGAAAATCGGACAGGAAATAAACGACTGTTTTCAAACGCCCCTGCGATTGCCGAATTGATTCCAGCGCGGCGTCAAAGAGCGGTTCAGGCAGTCCCGCCGACTCGGACGGTTTCAGGTTCGCGAGCAATTCCTGGACGATCTGCTGACCTTCCCGGTTCAGGGGCAACTCGATCAAATCGGGCTCCTCACCCCGGACAACGGCCGCGGCCCGGGACAGGCGAACCAGGGTGAGTCGATCCTGGTTGCCGCGCTTGACGGCTCCGTCGACGATTTGCCGGACCACGGCCAAGGTTTCCTCGAAGATCGGCGCACCGCCTTGGGCGGTATTGCGGTCGTTCATGGAATAGGAATCGTCGAGTAAGATGACGTGATGTGTCGGCTTTCCGCCGAACCAATGAGCCAACGGACCTTCGAGTTTGGGACCTGCGAGCATAAAAATGACCGCCGCGACGGCCAGAGTCCGGAGCAAAAGGAGCAGAAGCTGCTGGAGTAAAATCCGGGTTCGACTCCGCCGATAACCCGCTAGAAGAAATTCCAACGCCGCCCATTCGACGCGCCGGTGCCGGAACATGTTGATCAGATGAATCAACACGACAACACCCAAAAGCGGGAGGAACCAGAGCAACGCGGGGTAGGAGAACACGATATGGCAAAAGACAACGGAGGCGACGAATTAAAGCAATCCTCCCATTTTACCGTTTCTCACGATGGAATACAACCGCAGGTTGTTTTTGCATAAAAAACAAGAGTGCCAAGTGGAGCGTAGCGTAACTTGGGGATAACGTCGCCCTATGCGGTCGCGAATATCACCGGAAGTCGCGGCGGAAGCGGAATTCAGTCTTCGTCGGGAAATCCTCGGGGATCGCCTGGGTCACCCCGCCCGTCGCGGCCCACTCGCAACCTCGTAGGAACGTAACCTGGAAGCCCGTACACTCCAAAGCGTAAATCGCAGGGACGTCGTCGCCGGCGTGGCCCATGACGTCGACGAAGACCCGACCTTCGCCGTAGCGGACCGTCCAAAGTACGGGTTCATGACGGTCGGAACCGCCGAGTCCGAAGTTTTCATCGGGATCGTCATACGCCGTGGCCAGGATTTCCATGTTCTCCGCCGGGCCGCGCATCTTTCCGTACAGTTCATCTTTGAAATGCAGCCACTCCACGGGAAGTCCCTTGAGAATCGGATGCTCCGGCTTGCGATGCACGACCGTGAACGCATGTTGCCGGCCGTGATACCCCGCCCAGCCGGGCGTTTCATCCCGGACGAACGCGCCGTCCTTCCAGTAAACGTAAGGCCCGTCTTTTTCGTTACGATTCATCCAGGCGCCCAGTCCCATCATGCGGTTGTACTCGGGCCACTTCGCAAAAGCCAGCGTCGCGCCATGAAGCAAGACGAGCCCGCCGCCGTTTTTAACGTAATTCTCCAGATTCATTTTCGCCCTGTCGGGCCAGTCGCCGGGCACATGATTGGAAACCACGAGGGCGTACTTCGAAAAGTCGAGCGAATCGGGGGCCACTGCGTCGGGACTCCCGTTCATCACGGCGATATCACAACGGAAAAGGCCCGAGTTTTCCAGGATTTCCTTGAGCGCATCGCTGCTCCCTTGCCACCAGTGGGCGCCGTTGATGCCTGTGAGAATGAGCGTTTCCAAGGGTTCACGATCCGCCGGAGGAATCGGGCCCGTTTTGGTTCCGCGCGGGTCGCCGGGAATCGTTTCCGGGAAGACGACTTCCTCCTGCTCCAGGGTCAAAACGCGGTATCCTCCCGTCTTCCTGTCGAATCCGACGTATTCATACACTTTCATGCCGTGGATCCGGCCCTGTTCGTCGACTTCGTATTTGCCGTCCTGGAAGCCGTCCATTTTCAGCATCCAACGATTGTCCCGGAAGACGGTTTCCACAGCCGTGGCGATAGACGTGGTATTTTCCGAAACGAATTCGACTTCGTTCGTTTTTCCGTCGAGAATCGCCCAGTAGGAAGTCGTCACGTCATACCAGGCGTAGTGGCCCCGGTCGCGATAGAAGAAACCGAGACATTCTTCCACGCCGTCGCCGTCCATGTCGCGGTAGGTCACGAAATTCGGGTTGCCCCAGCCTTGTTTGCGCATCTCTTTGGGAATCGGCCGACGCGGCTTTTCCGGGCGTCCGAGCCAATCGATCGCCTGCCGCATGATCATGAGAAAATTTTCGTTCTCGAAAGAGACCCGGCCGTGCCCGAGCTGGAACGTGAACACGCGGCCCCGCCCGAAAGCGGTCGTCCAGGCGATCGGCGTTTCCATGCCGGGCACGTCGGTTTCGAGCAGCACGTGTGTCGCGGGGGAAACGTACATTTTGGCGTACAATTCCTCGGTGATGGAAAAATCGCGGACGTTCCGAAGCACGGGATGCGTTGCGTCTTTGATGTGAACGGTCATCTCGACTTTGTCCTTGGCCGTGGAATAACCGTAGTGTTTATCGCCTCGCCGCCCGCCTTCACCGAGGTAGAAATACTGTCCGCCGATGATCTCCGCGTATTCCGGCCATTTGCTGTACGACAACAAGCAGTGGTGCAGCGCCAACACCGGTTTTCCGCCCGCGACGAGCCCGGTGAAATCCGCTTTCGCCTCGTCCGTGATTTCCTCCCAGGCGTCGTAGAGCAGCAGGAGATCGTACCGGTGCGCGTTTTCCGGTTTGAAATGTGCATGAGCGTTCGGATGGGAAACACGCGTCCAAGTGATATTGCCCAGGGAATCGAGCATTTTCGTCAGCCCCGCCTCGTCGACACCGTGACCGCCGGTGACCACGAGGACACGGAATTTTTTCGACGCAGACTCCTGACCTTGGACGCAGACGAGAAAAACGAACGAAAAAACGAACAGGAGAACGATCCAAAGAGGCGTTGTTTTCATGGCGGTGGATGGGGGGGACGGGACGTCGTCTCAATCGCGTTCCACGGAGCAGACCAGGGCCCGAAACGTATCCAGTTTCTGGAGCACTTGCGGCTGCGTGACGTCTTTCCAGCCGCCCAGTTTGTGATTCAGCAGGGCCACCTTCAATGACTCGAACGCTTCGGCCAGGTCGGCGGGATAATCGGAGAAGTCGGCCAGTTTCGCCAGCAGTTCACCCGTCGGCACACCGTCGACCGGTTCGGATTCTTCGGTGTTCTTTTTGCCGGCCCTTTTCTCCCGCTTGGCGTTGTCCTCATCGGTCAGGGCAAAGGGTGGATCATCGGCGTTGAATCCGTCGCCGATATCGGCGGCCCCGAT
>JBEBTM010000238.1:0-6926 GCA_040393745.1 Thermogutta terrifontis
GGTTTTGGTCAAGAAGGCCAAAGACTGGATTTCCGCAAGAGCCGATTTGAGCCCGGCTTATGCGCAGTATCTTGAACAATGGGGAGACTGGAGCAACCCTTGGGGGGAATAGGGACGCGAGCGGTTGCGGATATGCCGGCGCCCGACATCGGATTGGATCAACTGTTTTTTTCTGATTCCCAGGCAATTCATGGATGAATCCGGAATTTTACCCCGCCGGGTCATTTTCCTTGAAATGAGGTATACTTAAAAGCCGATGTAATCGACAAAGTCTATCGATCTACCGTAAACGGCCGAAAAATGTTCCTGCGGCCAATCGCTTGTTGCTCCCACTCGCCGTTCAACTTATTTTCCGCCAAGAGATGGTGTCGAGTGGGTGCGACAAGCAGAGATTGAAAACCGACCCATGTGACAACGTTTCCAATATATTTCCAGGAACCTGGGCTGTGAGCCAGTTTTTCTTCATTTTATTCTTTTACGTCCTATTGCCGCTGGAGGAGGGGGTAATTCTCGCCCTGCTGCTGCGCTATCTTTACGAACGTCAGGATCACGACGAAGAAACACCTGCGGAGGCGGCCGAAACCACCCAACCGGCCCTAGGGAAAGATGAAGCCGAGACGAATACCGAGGTGGCGCCGGAATCTCCCGGGAGTGAACCGTCTTCGGAATCCGCCGAAATGCCTCCAACGGAAGATGTTGTCACGTCTGACGAAAAACCGCCTGCTGAAGTGGAGGCCGCGCCGGACGAACCGGTGGTCGAAAGTGCTGCTCCCGAACCCATTGAACCTGATTCCGTTGAGGAAGAACCGGAAGATATCTTCCAAAATCAAGACGCTCTGGCACAGACGCTTGGAGTCGGCAATATCGTCGATGGAATGGTTCACGGTGATGAGGAGGATTTACCGGAAGATTTGGCATCCCGAATCGAAGAAGAATCGCTTTCGGAACCCCGGTTCGATCATTACGGCATGGACGAGGACAGCGATCCCTTCGCGCAGGATGACGATATTCTCGGCAGGTTCGAGGATTATGTCCCATCCAGGGCAGACGTCGAACAACCCTCGTTGCCGGAAATGGACGAAGATGTCTTTGAAAGCGAAGCGGCGTCGGAAGACGGCATTTCACCCACGGCGGTCGGACTTTTAGGCGAAGATTTCGATTTCGATGCCATGCTGGAAGAAGCCGAGGCGGAGCGGCAAGCGGTGGAAGACGCCATCTCGAACGAGGAATCGGTCGGATCGGAACCGGAACCTGAGCCCGAAGCGTCAGCATCGGTGGAGGAACCGATGGTAACGTCGGATGCGGCCGAAACCGTTGGGGAGGAAGGGGAAGCCGGGAAGCCGATGCTCAAAGTAGAACCGGAGGCGGCGTCCGAGGAGGAGACCGCGGAGAAAGAATCTTCGGATGCCGATGATGGATCCGAAGAGCCCGAGGCGGAATCGGAGCCGGTACTTGAAGTGGAGCCGGAACCATCTTCGGACACCGTGGAAATCGTTGAAGAAAACGATGAAGAAAGCGAAGAAACCGAGCCGGCCGAGGAAGCCGAATCGGCCCCGGTGACAACGCCGGTCAAGGTCCGGACGGCGCCGAAAAAAGAATCGGAAAAGAAACCGCCGAGCGTCACGAAGGCCGCTGCGACGAAGCCTGCCGAACCGCCCGGGGAAGCGTCCCGAACGATCGAAGATCACGGACGGGAAGACGTCGGGAAAGTTTCGGAAACGGAAACGACCGTCGAGTTCGACGAGGACTCGCCGATAATCGCACAAGAATCGAGTGAAGACGGAGCTGGCATTTCGGACGAAATGGCCGGCGGGATTTCCGTTTCGAAACCGCCCGGCGGATCAGAGCGGGTTCGCGACCTGGGCGAAGACCGCTTCCTGGTCGAAAGCGAACTTCTCCTCGACGATCCGGCCCACCCGGAAACGCGAACCGAGCGGCGCGACGTGATCGGGGAATTTTCGGACGAAATGATCGGCGATACCTTCGTCGAGCCGGACCGGTCCGAGGCGGCCCGGGAATTCATGTTCGAGGAAAAGACCCGTCCGATGTTCGTGCGCCGGCACAAACGGAACTCCGAATGACCCGACCCGCATTCGTTCGAGTCTTGTGAATGTCATTCCCGGTCCTTCCCGGCGTATTCGTCCAAAAATTCCCGGCGTAGTTCGGCGGCGAGGAACATGGATCCGGAAACACAAACCACATCACCCGGCAGGGCGCCGTTCCAGCAGGATCGCAGCGCTTCCCGGCAATCATCGATGATTTCGATTTCCGGCGGGGCATCCAAGTGCAGGGTCTCCCCGGATTCCGGGAACACAAAGCTGGGTCCGCCGAACTCTTCCCGGAATCGATCCGGGGCGTCGGGAATCGAGGACAGGATCGTCCTCAATCCCTGCGGAGGGAAGCGGCGCGGATTCGTCGAATACTGTGTCAGAACGATGTGGTCGAAGCCTCGGACAATATCCGTGAGCATGCCCTCGGCGTCCTTGCCCATGGAAATGCCGAAGACCAGGTGCAACCTGTGATGCGGAAAGGTTTCCCGAACCGTTTGGATCAAGGCACGAACGGAAGCGCGGTTGTGGGCGCCGTCGACCACGAAAATCGGTCGGTTCTCTCCTTGGGGCAAAATTTCGATCCGTCCGGGCAACGTCACCTTTTCCAAGCCGCGCTGGAGTGTGTCCGGATCGGCCGGGAATCGCGCATCCACGGCATGGAGTAGCAGCGCCGCCATGAGGGCCAAGGCCGCATTTCGTCGCTGGTGCGGGCCCGGCAAACGGAGCGACAAGGGGCCGCAGTGGAACGTGTCGTCCAGGAACGGTAATTTCGTTTCGAACCGGAACGCTTCACGATTCGTGCCCGCCGTTATGGCGTGACGGGCGGCGGGGCAGATGGAAAATCCGTCGCCAAGAAAATAGGCCGTGGCATTTTGGGAACGAGCCATGTCCCGAAGCATCCGGAGCGGCTCCGGCATGAGTACCCCCGAAACGAGTGGCACGCCCGGTTTGATGATTCCGCCTTTTTCCGAGGTGATTTCTTCCAGCGTCGGCCCAAGCTGCTCCATGTGATCGTAACTGATACTTGTGACAACCGTTACATCGGAACGACAAATGTTGGTTGCGTCGAACCGACCGCCGAGTCCGACTTCAAAAATCGCCACATCAACCTGCTCTTTGGCAAAATAGACAAAGGCGAGCACCGTTGTCCATTCGAAATAGGTCATTTCGTCGGCCAGAGTGGCGTCGCACTGTCGAACCCGATCGACGAGTTCGAACAATTCCTCGGCGAAAACTTCGTCCGGACAAGGAATTCCGCCGATGGCGAAACGTTCCGTGATGGAATCCAGATGCGGCGAGGTGAAGCAGCCGACTTTCAGGCCCGCTTCGAGCAGGATTGACTGGAGCAGCGCACAAGTCGAACCTTTTCCCTTAGTTCCTGCAACGTGGACGGTTCTGTATTGATGATGGGGGTGCCCCAGGAGCGCCAGCAAACTTCGGAGTCGATCCAGTCGGCCTGCCATCTCGTCGACCGTAAAAGCGGCGATTTTCTCGTAATTGATCCGCGATTCCAAAAATGCCAGAGCTTCGGCAAATCGCGACGACGGATTCCGGGATTCAGGCATCGGCAGGGATCGGGAATTCGACATCATACGAAGGAAAGCCGTCAGGGGGAAAGAGATGTGAGGAACCTCGCACCATTTTAGCTGATACAACACGGTGCGGAAGCATTTTTTTTTCAAAAAAATCTTTTTTTTTCCGAACACACGTCCGTCCGGTCCGTAGTGAACGTCGACTTATTTTCCATCGTTCCATTGAAAGATCAGTAAAACGAAGAAGATTCCGTCGGAAATATTGTCGGTTTTCGGGCCGATTTCCGTGGAGCCTCTTTATTTTTCGGGCCGTTTTCGGTAGACTGGTTGCTTCTGATGTCCGTTTTAGCAAAACACCGTCAGGACCGTATCCGTTTTATCAAATCGCTCCGGCGGGCATGGCTCTGACTGGTTCTTTGGACACATTATTTCACCGTCATTTTTCTCATAATTTCCCAGGGGGACCGCTGAATGAGTACCGCACGGGACGTCGTCATTGAAACACGAAACTTAACGAAAATTTATCGGGACTTTTGGGGCCGCCAGAAAGTTCGGGCTCTCAAGGCTCTGGATCTTGAAATTCGGCGAGGCGAGGTATTCGGCCTGCTGGGTCCCAACGGCTCGGTCAAGACGACCACGCTGAAGTTGCTCCTGGGGCTCCTTTTCCCGACCAGCGGCGACATTTTCGTACTCGGAAGACCCGCCACGGACGTTGCTAAAAACGGCCTGATCGGCTATTTGCCTGAAGAATCCTACCTCTATAAGTTCCTCAACGCCGAAGAAACGCTCGACTTTTACGGCCGGCTTTTCAACATGTCCGGCGCGGTCCGCCGCCAACGCATCGCCCAGCTCATTAGCATGGTCGGTCTCGAATCGGCCCGGAAACGACAGCTTCGCGAATATTCCAAGGGCATGACTCGGCGTATCGGTCTGGCTCAGGCGCTGATCAACGACCCCGAACTGATCCTGCTCGACGAACCGACCAGCGGTCTGGACCCCATTGCGACCCGGAAGATGAAAGACCTGATTCTCGACCTGAAAAACCAGGGGAAAACGGTCATCATGTCTTCCCACCTTCTCGCCGACGTCCAAGACGTTTGTGACCGCATCGGCATCCTCTACCAGGGCGAACTCAAAGAACTGGGCCGCGTGGAAGACCTCTTGAAGCTTTCCAACGAAACGGAAATCCGGGCCGCCGACCTCAGTGACGCCGCCAAAGATAAGATTGTTAAAATCATCGAGGAAGACGGCGGAAAACTGCTCTATAACGGCAACCCGACCACGACCCTTGAGGATCTCTTCCTCAGGATCATCGAAGAAAGCGAAGCCCGGCCGGGCCGACGCGTTCGCGGCGGAGGGACCAAAGCATGATTATCGAACAGGAAGTCCTTCCCTTTCTCGATTGGCTGATCGGTAAAAACGAACTGGGCCAATGGTCGTTCGTCAACGGAGCCCTGTGTGCTTGGTTGACCTCAATCGGTACGCTGCTCGTCGTGGCCGTGATCGTCGGTTTGCTAGTCGCTATTATCCGGCACGGTTTCGGCGGTTTTCCCGGCGCGTTTGCGCAAGGAGCTCGCCGGGCCATTGAAAACGTCATCGGATTCTCCTTCCGCCGCTCCTGGGCCATTGCCCGATTGGTCATCAAGGAATCGCTCCGCCGGCGCGTGCTCATCGTTTTCGTGCTCTTCATGGTCGTCCTGCTTTTCGCCGGTTGGTATCTCGACCCGAACAGCAAGGAGCCCGCGAAGGTCTATTTGACTTTTGTTTTGTCGGCGTCGGCCATTTTGATCCTGCTGCTTTCGCTCTTTCTCAGCGCGTTCAGCCTGCCGACCGACTTCAAGGAAAAAACTATCTACACCGTGGTCACCAAGCCGGTCCGGTCCAGCGAGTTGATCTTCGGTCGTGTTCTCGGCATCGGGTTGGTCGGCACGGTCCTGCTTTTTTGCATGGGGGCGGCCAGTTACCTTTTCGTGGCCAGCGGTTTGCAGCATACGCATGTCCTGACTGAAAAAGACCTCCAGGCCGTCGAAGTCGAAGGCGAAACCGGTCCGGATGCCGACAATCCGAAACGCGTCGTCATGCGTGGGGAAACCCAGTTGAACAACGGACACAAACACCCGGTCACGGTGCACGGCGATGGGACGGTCGGCGTGGAAGCCGTCAATGGCCATATACATCACATCGAATCGCAAACCGTCGGCGACAAGGTTCGTTACGTCGTCCATAATGAACAGGGAACCATGGAGGCCCGCGTTCCGCTGTACGGTATGCTCGGTTTCCGGGGCAAAGACGGACTGGACACCGACCGGGGCATCAACGTCGGCCATGAATGGGAATACCGAAGCTACATCGGCGGCAGTTCGCGCATGTCCGATTCGCCCAACGAGGAGGCCGCGATTTTCGTTTTCAGTAACATTCATGAAGCCCAATTTCCCAAAGAACGTTTCCGGTTCGGCATTCCCGTGGAAATGACGCTGGGCGTTTTCCGGACACACAAAGGCGACATTGAACAGCATGTCACTTGCAGCCTCGCGGTCCGGAATCCCAAGACGGGCCTGAAGGTCGAAGTCCTGACCTTTCCCACGGAGGAGTTCATTACGAAAACCATCGTGATCCCCTGGACGTTCGAAGGCACGCCGCAATTGACCCAGCGAAAAGGCATGGACAAAGCCCGGCGTTATTACGCCCACCCCGACGACGATACCCTTAACTCGGAACGGGAAAAGGCCCAGTTCACCGAACGCCGCGAGTATGATTTCTTCAAAGATTTCGTCGCCGACGGAGACTTCGAGATCTGGCTCCAGGTCGTCGACAACATGCAATACATCGGCGTGGCTCGGGCCGACCTTTACCTCCGCGCGGACGATCATTCCGTGGCGATGAACTTCGTCAAGGGTTATTTCGGCATCTGGATGCAGATGATCGTGATCACGCTGTTCGGTGTCCTGTTCAGTACCTTTCTGAGCGGTCCGGTGGCGATGATTTCCACCGTCGGTGTGATGATCGCGGGATTTTCCAAGGCGTTCATGATCGAAATCGGTTTGAACAAAGTCCTCGGCGGCGGTCCCTTCGAGTCGCTCTATCGCCTTTTGATTCAGCAGAACATGGTCGTCGATCTTCCAAAAACGTTTTCAACGGCGTTCATTCAGTCGTCGGATTATGTTTTCGGCTTTTTCATGCGGCTCTGCGGCCAGGCGATTCCGTCGCTGACCGAATACGAAATTTACCAAAGGGCCGTGGTCCACGGCTTTGACATTCCCGGCGATTGGCTGTTGAACCACAGTGTGATGACCCTGTCCTTCGCGCTGCCGGTTTTCCTGGTCGCCTATTTGATTCTAAGCAA
>JBEBTM010000239.1:0-6831 GCA_040393745.1 Thermogutta terrifontis
ATCTTAACTCCTTGTTGGGGTGTCGAAGGCGCGCCGGGCTTGGTTGCTAACTACAACAAACGGCCCTTGAGATTTTTTTTTGTATTGTTAAGTCTGTAATTTATAATTTCAAAATAAAAAAACGACTGCTCAGGTCGAAAAACAATAACGCAACGATTTCATCGTGTAGTGTGCGGCAACAATCCAAACGGCCGTGATCGCCAGGTAAGTTCCATAAAAAGCAAGGACGGATTCATCGGGATTCCAAAAGTCAAACGAATAATACATGACGAGTTTCGACCCGACATTTCGGTCGAATGACGCTTTGACACCGAAGACCGCGATCAGGATGACCAGCAATCTCAAGATTACCGATCGCACACGATTCGGTTTCGGATTGCCGATCATTTTCCGGCCAAAGACCATCACCGTTTTCCAATGCAAGCCGAGATGAATGGATGCTAAAATCAAACTCCAGTAGGCTGCCAGGGCGTGAAGTTGGCGGACAAGCATGCCTTCCGGCGACGGAACGAACGGAAAAAGGATGCGTGATGTTATCATTCCCGTAATAAATAGTACGAATATCGCAAGCAGTAAAAGCATGTTGACCGATGTGTTCACGATACGAAACCAACCGTAATTTCCTTTCAACAATCCGGCGTACCAACGGTAATTCAGGGCGTTGTGAACGACAAACAGAGTGAACGTCCCTATGCCGATCCACTCATGGAGCGAGCTGCCGGTGATGCGGAAGCCCATCGCCGTAAGCAGGAAAACAGCGGCCGCCAAGTCGACAGCCATTTTTCGTATCGTTTGCGTCATACTACTTTACCTTGCCCAATTGTCGCAGCCATTTTTCAACATCCGACTTGGCACTGTTGACACTGCGTCCCCGGATCGCCAATCCCGTTTCGAGCTTCGATTTCGGGCTCCACTTGGCAATATCTCTCGTGCTTGCTCCGAGAGCGCTGCCTTCATGAGTGCAAAACGGAATGATCGTCTTACCGGAAAAATCATAGGTTTCCAGCATCGTCGCCACGGCCATCGGCGTGGTTCCCCACCAGTTCGGATAGCCGAGAAAAATAGTGTCGTAATCACCAAGATTCTCGAAAGCCGTCTTCGGTCGGAAGCTGGCATCCAATTCCTTGCGAGCCTGATCGACGCATTTGTCGTAATTTTCCGGATAAGGATCGACCGTTTTCAGTTCGACCAGATCGCCGCCGACAAGACCGTGAACCTGATTGGCAATGACACGAGTATTGCCGGAGTGTGAAAAATAAATCACGAGTGTTTTATCGCCCGGTTTCTTTTCTTCTCCTAGGTCGGTTATGCTTGTGGGCACTGTTGACATGGTATTTTCATTTGTTGATGTTTGGGCATTGGACGGCGTATTCCCGCAACCGGACAATAACGGCAACGAAAACAATGCCGCAGTTTGGGCGAGAAAGATACGACGCGAATAATTTTGTGTTTTTGAAGGTGTCGGCATTTTTGATTCCATTCTTTTCAGTATGATATGGGATGTTTTCAAAGTCCGGTCATTTTTTCCAAGGCTTCCGGGTAGCGGTCGCCTATGACTGTGATTTTCGCGGCAGCTTCGTCGATTTCACGCAAATCATCCGTCGATAATTCGACGCCGACGGCCCCAAGGTTTTCGTCCAATCGTTCCTGCTTTCGCGTACCGGGAATCGGAACGATCCACGGTTTCTGCGCCAAAATCCAGGCCAAGGCGATCTGAGCCGGTGTCGCGTTCTTTCGCTTTGCGATTTCGCCAAGCAAAACGACCACTGCCTGGTTTGCTTTTCGGGCTTCCGGCGTGAATCGCGGCAAAATGTTGCGAAAATCGTTGGGATCGTATTGCGTATTTTCATCGAACTTGCCCGTCAGATAACCCTTGCCGAGCGGGCTGTAGGGAACCAGTCCGATGCCGAGTTCCTCCAGCGTTGGAATGACTTCCTTTTCCGGCTTGCGCCACCAAAGCGAGTATTCGTTTTGAACCGCTGCGACGGGCTGCACGGCATGGGCTTTTCGAATTGTACCGGCGCCCGGTTCGGACAGGCCGAAGTATTTGACCTTACCCACTTCGATCAATTCCTTCACGGCTCCGGCCACGTCTTCGATCGGGATGTTCGGATCGACACGATGCTGATAGAACAGGTCGATGTACTCGATGCCGAGACGTTTCAGTGAAGCGTCGGCGACTTCCTTGATATGCTCCGGTCGGCTGTCTAGGCCCGCCTGTTTGCCATCCGCGATGTTAAAACCGAATTTCGTTGCAATAACGACTTTGTCCCGAACCGGTTTCAAGGCTTCGCCGACGAGTACTTCATTCGTGAAAGGACCGTAAACTTCGGCGGTGTCGAAGAACGTGACGCCCTGATCGACGGCATGTCGCATCAGAGCGATCATTTCGCTTTTGTCGCTCGCCGGACCGTAGCCGAAACTCATGCCCATGCAGCCGAGGCCGAGAGCCGACACTTCCAAACCGCTTTTCCCTAATTGACGTTTTTGCATGTTATTCTCCAAAATTAATGGGTAATCTATTCGTTCAAAATATATATTCTTGACGGTTGCTAAATATTGAACCTCACGGAACTCAACATTTTGACCGTCTCGGGATCATAATGTGAAAAGAAACTGCTTTCTTTCATGTCCAGAGAGGCGATCTGTGTCATGTCTTTTTCATCCAATTCGAAGTCGAACACATTGAAGTTTTCAATGATTCTTTCTTTGCGGATCGACTTCGGTATCACAACGACATCGCGCTGGATCAGCCATCGCAAAACGACCTGGGCAATGGATTTTTCGTGCTTTTTCGCCAACGCTGACAGCAATTCGTTTTGAAACAGGTTGTTCCTGCCCTCGGCGAACGGCCCCCAGGACTCGATTTGAACACCGTTTTCCTTCATCAGCTTGATTGATTCCACTTGCTGACAGAAGGGATGCGTCTCCACCTGATTGACCGCCGGAACGATATCGTTGTGAAGAATCAGGTCGAGCAATCGATCCTGATAAAAATTACTCACGCCGATGGCTTTGATCTTGCCATCCTTGTAAAGTTCTTCCATCGCTCGCCAGGAACCGTACACGTCGCCAAGAGGTTGGTGAATCAGGTACAAGTCGAGATAATCCAACTGCAATCGGTCCAGCGATTTTTGAAAGGCTTTTTTCGCTTTTTCGTACCCCTGGTCCTGAATCCAAAGTTTTGTCGTGACAAAAATATCTTCTCTCGAAACGCCGCTGCGGCGAATCGCCTTGCCCACGGCCTCCTCGTTCATGTAAGCGGAGGCGGTATCGATGAGGCGATAACCGGCGGTAATGGCATCGTAGACGCTTTGTTCGCACTCGGTTGCATTGTCAATTTGATAGACGCCAAATCCCAAGATGGGCATTTTGACTCCATTGTTTAAGACGACCTTTTTCATGGCGAAATCTCCTGATGAGAGTGGTGTTTGTAATTGCACGGTAAATCGATTGTTTTTATCTGAAAGACAACGTCTCTCAAAGATGAATATGTCACTTCAACAATGACTCTTTAAATCATAAACACAAAGCGATTTGAATCTAGACACAATTCTCTCAAATTCTTGCCTATTTCTATCTTCTTGGCGAGGCGCAAAAAAATGCCCGCAAGTGATCATTCACTCACGGGCACAAGGCACAGCAGTCCTAAAACTCTTTGCTTACAATCAGTTAGAAAGATTTAGTCAACCGGGCGACATCGCGTCGGGGCGGCTGGCCGAACAATCGCTTGTACTCACGATTGAATTGTGTCGGGCTTTCATAGCCAACGGCCAAGGCCGCATGATAAGCGTCGACATCTTCGGTGAGCATCAGGCGCTGGGCTTCATGGAGACGCAACCGTTTTTGATACTGCACCGGACTGAGCGTCGTGATTTGCTTGAAGCGGCGATGAAAATGCGACGTCGACATGTTGAACTGCTCGGCAAGTTTATCGACCTGGAGCGGCTCCTTGAAATTCTCTTGCAGCCACGCGATCGCGTTGGAAACTTGATTGCATGGCGACCCAGACGTATTGATCGAACGCAAAATATGACCGACCGGGCCAATGAGAAGTCGATAATAAATTTCGCGGAGAATCATCGGGGCCAGCACGGGAATTTGATTTTCGTCGTCGCAAATTTCCGCCAGTCGAAGGAAGGCGCTCAAAATGTGCGGATCGGCGTCGACAACCTCGGTCCCTCGCGTTGATTTCGTTTCAGATAGGGTGGTCTCCGGAACTTCTGCAATGAGTTGATTGACCAGATATTTATCCAGCCGCAGGGTCATGGCGACGTAGGGTTTTTCGGGCGAAGCGGCTGTGATATAGCTCATGACTGGAATATCGACACTGGCAACCAGACATTGATTTTCACCATAGGCATACTCGTTCGAGCCGATGATGGATCGTTTGGCCCCTTGCAAGGGAAAGGAAACAAGAGGCTCGTAGAAACAATTGCTGGAATGGGCACTGGTGTCGTCTTTTCGATAGGTCGTCAATCCTTCGATGGCCGTCGGATAGAGATCGGGCTCCGGCATCCGCTCAAGCACTTTGTCTTTAAGCTGATTCCTTAAAATATGTACAAGATCGTTTTTCGGCATAGTAGTATTTCGGCAAATGAGCTACATAAATTTTCGAGTAAGATCACGGCATCATCTTTCAAACGATTCCATATTATATTCCGCCGTCGCTCCGGTTGCAATAAGGTATCGACTGCACCCTTTGGCCGAACGGCGAGGGGGACGTTTCAAAATACCGAAACGGAAAAGTCAATCGGAGGTGTCACCCTCCGTGTCACTTTCAAAAAACTGATGTCGATATTTCAGACTGTCAAAAACCTCCAGCATCTTGTCGTTTTTTCCGTTGGCCGCTAAAACCACGAGTATATCACGTATGTATTTCAGTCGGTCAACGGAATCGAAAGAAAGCGGTTTGTTTCGGAAAAGGTTTTCAACGATTTCAGGGACATCGACACAAAGTAGTTCACGAATGTCAAAATAGTAATCGCAGGCTTCATGCTCCAAGGTTTTTTGTGCCATAATGAAAACGTACTATTTTGTGATTTTGTCTTTCACGACGCCGTAAATATCGAATTCCCCGGCATCGTCACGGATCGCCTTGAATTTTGGGTGTTCGGGCGTCAAGGTAATGCCGCCTCTGGAAAGATGATATTTCCTGACGTAAAGCCGCCCATCATAATAGGCCAGAACGGTATCGCCGTTTTTCGCCTCGAATTGAGGATAAATCAAGACGATTTCCCCTTTGAGAATTTCCGGCGACATCGAATCGTCAGGCATTGCGCTGCCGAACATTTGGCTCATCCTCGGCGGTTTCGGAATGCGCGGCTTTTCTTTTGTCGGAAGAACGGCGAATTCTTCCGGCGTCCGGACACAAAGTCGTTCGACGTACTCCATGATCTGGTCCAACTTCGATATGGGCAATCGAACCGCTTTCGTCGGCTCACCGAATTTTCCGGTTCCTTTCGGTCGCCCGGCTCCCTTACGCTTTCCACCTCGTGCCATGATTTTCCTCCTTAAATACGAGACTCAATACCATCGTCGGTGGAACGGTCCACCGAGGGAAACTTAGTTAAATATTGTCCGGAATTTCCGGTTCCTCGTAACCGGGCTTCAGGTGCATCGTGCGAATGTCGATACACTCGTCAAGTAATTCCTCGGGCGTCATGCCGACAATCGGTGCGGCGCCGGTAATATACTGCCAACGGAGGACTTTCATCGCTTCAAGTCCTTCCGGTGTCAACAGCTTGTCGGGATAATACTTGTGAACCTTTTCCATGATCATTTCATGAACGATACACTCCATGTCGTGGTAAATGTCGAAGGCTTCCTGTTTCAATAAATCCTGGTCTTGCATGCTTATTCTCCTGAACCGGAATGAGATGAGTAGCGAACGGTCTCGCGGGCTGACGGAAGATGGCAATTGACAAACCATTCCTCAATGACGGACGGCTTTTTCGGGTAGAGGGGATTGGTCGCATAGTCGATGGCAACGGCAATCATGTTGCCGGAAAGGGCATAGAGATCGCCGCCGAGAATTTCTTTGGGCGGACGATTGAGATGAAAAGCGTCGGCGCGACACTTCCAGTTGCCGAGCGGGGTATGTTCCGCAAACCTTTCTCTGCGAAATCCCGGCTCCTGCACGATTTCCTGCAGTTCGTTCCAGAGCGATTCGCATGCGGCTAAATGCTCGGCGGCAACGACGGGATCAGAGGGATATGAAACGGAATCGAGATTTAACGCACGAAATCGCTTGAGATCGTCCGAAGTGCAAGGCGGCGTTTGCGGCGAATTTTCAAGCGCGTCGATGATCGCTTTTGTACGGTCGATCGGCTCAGGTCCGGGCAAGGGGACCAACGGGGGCGCAAAATAGAGAACCGTAATAATAACGGTTAGTATGAGAACGAGCGTAGCGGGCGCTTTCAGATTGGCATAGGCGTTAGACGAGGGCATCGGCAATGAGAGAGGGTGTTACCGATCACCTTTCAAGTAAGAAATGGAGACCGGACATTCGACACTCCCCTTAGGTTGGCCCACGCCAGCAGGCCGTCGCTTGGGTGCAAACGCATCGAAGCCCGGCCTCCATAATATGAGCGCACAACCAAACGGCCATGACTATACATGGAGACCTGACCCCGATACCATCAAGCGACTTAATACTGGCGTGTATTTACCTAAGATGTCCCTTCGTCGGATTATACCCGACTCCGGGAAGCCGGGAGCTTTTGAATGCTCAAAAGTCCCGACCGTATCGTATTTGGGAATATTTTAATAAACTACACAAAAATGTCAACGGAATCAAAAGAATTTCGGTGGTCCTCGTGAATCCGTAAA
>JBEBTM010000240.1:0-6818 GCA_040393745.1 Thermogutta terrifontis
GAGGAAATGGTTCAGCCGACCATCTACCAGGCCCTGCTCGCCGTGGATGGTCTGCGGGAAGGTCATTCGGATGCCAAGGAAAAGGAGCCGATCATGCCGGTCCCCGACGACGATGTGAACAACACGTTGCCGTTCCTCTCGCCGACCGTCGCCGCGATGGTCCAGTTTCAACGCCTGACTGGTGCCCGCCCCGCCGAAGCCTGCCGAGCCCGGAGCCGCGACTTCGACATGACCGGCGAGGTTTGGCTCTACCAACTCGACAGCCACAAGAATAAATGGCGGGGCAAGCAGCGGGTCATCGCGATTGGCCCCAAAGCCCAAGAAGTGCTGCAACCGTTCCTGAATCGCGATCCGGACCAATATCTTTTCCGTCCCGAAGAGTCGGCCTCGGTGCAGCGGGAGCGTTTCGCCGAGCGGACTTCCAAGAAGCGGAATACGAAACAATATCCGGCAGAGTTGCGGTCGAAGGAAAAACGCAAAGCGAAGTCGAAGCCCAGACGGAAGTACAACGAGTTTTACACAACCCGGTGTTATCGCCAAGCCATCGCCCGAGCCGTCGAGCAGGCCCAAAAGGGCGGGATCAAGGTCGAGTTCTGGAGTCCGCTTCAACTCCGCAAGACTCGGGCCACGGAAATCCGCAGCTCGGAGCATGGTCTCGAAGGAGCCCAAGTCGTCCTTGGCCACAGCAAAGCCGATGTCACCCAAATTTACGCCCAACGCGACCTGCGTAAAGCGATTGAAATTGCCAAGGAATCCGGTTGATGTCCAAGAAAAAATCGTCGCATCGAGAGCTTCCCCGTATCCCGGCCCCGGAGTCGTGGACCCGCGAGGAAGCCCTCCGGCGGTACGTTTACGTTTTGCTTCCGCAGTATTTTTCTCAAAGTCCTGCGGAGGGGGTTCTTTTTTATGCCAGTGTCGATGGCGTGGAAATTGAAGTCAATCTGGAGACGCTGCAACAATTCCTTGTTGACCATGCAGACCGGACGTTCATCACTTACGACGCCTTACCCTTTCATCATGTCTGTCTCGATGCCCTTAAGGATTTCAAGGAACACCAAGTCGCCGTCTGGCGTCTTTCGTGGGAGTACCGACTCTGGGATGTCACCCTTCTGGAACGACGAATCCGGTATGCAGTCCAAGGATTCTCTTCAAAAACAAAAAGTTTCGATGAATTGCGCCAGGCGTACGCCACCGGTGCCGCCGCCCCATGGGACGTTCTACGTTCAATCTTTACCCACCTGATCGATTACGCCGTTGCTGAGTTGCCGTTGTTCGTGACCTTTTGGGAGATGGGTGCGACAGACGAAAACGATGATCCTTGCAGCAAAGTTGATCTACCTCGCCCATTGACGGCAGATGAATACTGCGAACTTGTTTATGAAAAAAGGTATGCGGACCAATACGATTCGACCAGCCTACCGCAACCGACAAAGATCGATTACGACCACACCCTTTCGACTGCGTCAGCTTTTCGGCGTCGCGACATTGTTCTTCACAGCCAAGCCGGTCCGATGGGCATTGGCTTGGATGCTCAAGCCTCTATCGTCGCTTCATACTTGAACAATCATCCATATGATGCTCGGTGGAATGAGTTGAAATCTCCAAGGCTTGATTATTTGTACCGAGAAATATCTCGACGTTTGGCGAATTCGAAGCTGGCCTGTGGATTTCAATGGGAAGAAAGTTCTCGGTGTATCGCCCGAGATTCAAAAGGGTTTCTTCTTCTCGACCAGCACAAGCTTCAAGCTCGTCTGTCAGAAATCTGGAAAACCAATCCTTCCTTCATTACCAGTCCATTTACGGCACCGCGTAACGCGAAAGGCGGGGTTTCAATCGCTTATGCCGACTGGCTCGACTACCGCCATCTCGACGATTCGATTGCCGATTGGATACGCCTTGAAACGATTGCCACCGTGCTTCGCCTGTCCCGGCAACAACGATTGCCCGGCGGCATGGATTTTCCTGAACTACGCACGCCTTTGGCCGAAGGGTTGACGCTGTTGCCCGATGATTTGTTCGTATTGCAACCGGCTCCAAATCACGTTCTGCTATCAGTTCGAATCGAAAACCTTTCGTTGATCGTTTTCCTCTTCACGATGCTTTCGGAGCATTTGCTGTACAAGCCGATTCCGTCCGATGCAAGAACGCCGGTGAATAAACCCTATTTTGACGCCGTTGTCGGTCGAATGCTGGAAGAGCTTCGCCATATTTCGAAGAAACCGAAAGAGGTTCCCGGACCGGAGTTCACGTCCCTCGGTAAAGCTCTCCGTGTACTACCGGATACGAAAAAGCTCCAGGTGATCGAAGAAGTCGTAGAGTCGTATTTACGACACGAAGACGCGGCTGCTCTGCGCCAGCATTTGCGAAAAAACGACCTCGACTTGTCCCCGATTCAGGTTAATCTTCTTAACTGGATAACATTAAGGCACCTCCTGTTGCCCATTTTGCCGAATTGGTATGAAATTCCATACTTCAAAATGCCGGATTCAAGCGAATCCAAACGCCGCAATCACCAGCGACCTTCTTGTCAGCATGACGCTTTCATGTGTTCGCCCGACCCGAACGATTTGTTGGTAAGGATCGTAGAGAATCATTTCGGAACAAAAAGTGCGTATCCGAGCAGCGACAGTGGATTTATGGCCAAGGTTAGAAATTTTGGGTGGTCGATTGTCAACGATCTAATCGAAGAAAATTACTCGACCTTTTTACCAAAAAATAATCCGGGCGGCGAGTATGATGATTTACTTGCGGCAATGCGGCGGACTTCGAAAGAACAACTCCTTGAAGAAGTCGTTTTATCAAATGCGGTCAGCCCTACTGGGCGTGTAGGGCGGCCTATCCAATATTATGAGATGCTTTTCGATGATTGCCGACAGCTTGCCGACGACATCCGCACGTCTCTCGCCTTTAGGATTATTGAAAGTGGATACGACCTTATTTCGGTCTCTGATTCGACATTCACGGTTCAAGTATCAAGCGAATGTGCGGAGGTTGTCAAGAGTAAAATTGAGCCATTTCTTCAGCAGCACATCCGGAATTTTCTGCAAATTCTTCTTTCAAGAGACTTTACGTTAGGGCATGCCGATGGTCTCTTGCTGTTTCATATTAACAGCAATGATATGGTCGAATAAAATATTCGGAAAATTTTCATTGTTGTATTGATTTTGTATTTCATTTGAAATAGAATGTTGATGTTGCGTGTTTGTGACCCTCGCAGTAAGGGTCGCAAGGTCATGCGGCACGTCGAAAGGTTTTCCTTTCGTCAGCGATTCATCGGCTAAAGCCGAGACCGGCAGGAGCAGACGCCCGACACCTTGCAGGTAGCAAGGCGGCCCGAGTCAAGGGTACCGTGGAGTAACGTCGAGTTCCAGGGCTGTCCGTTTTCTAAACAAACGGAGCCTGCCATCGCATAGAGTGACGCACTTGTTGGCTTTGGGGAAGACTCAAGGTTGTTTGTAGTGTGCGCTCGTTCTATTTGCCCTCTGCATTCCGGTACCTCTCCAATTGCCTGATCTGTTTCAGCGTCTGCGCGCTCGTTCCCCAACTCATGAGGGATGTGATGCGATCTTCAAATAAAGCGGTTTCCGGGCTTCTTTCGCTCAAGGAAATCAAGTTGTTGCTGCCTGGTAATCTTGCATTCAGTACGTTGCACAGGTGGCGAACGACCGGCCTTGTCGGTCCGGACGGCACGAAAGTTCGTCTGCCAATGCGAAAGATCGGCGGTAAGTTTTTTATCGACGAAAACGAACTTTGGTCATGGTTGGAATTGGTCGGCGGCCAAGACGGTACGGAACAATCGACAAAACCGCGTCTCGACCATGATGATCTCGACCGGATGCTTGATGCAGAAAACCTTTAGTTTGTTTGTACGGCGGCTGTTGCCGAGTTGTCGTCGTTGAAAATAATCGGCAAGAAATAAGGAGAAATTACCATGCCTAAGAAAAACGCCACAACGTTCGTCAAAACTCCCCTCGAAAGCACGTACAGGAAAACTGCTGTCATGAAATCGAAGAAAACCCGTTTGAACTCTGTATTCAGCACCACAATCAAGGGGCTCGGTCTCGATGCCGTCCAAGGTGATGTTCCCTATGAGGAAACTACGACGGGGGCCAAGGAAGCTCACGTGTTTTGGGGAGGGCAAATTTTTCCGGGGTATGGCATGCTCTGCCTGGCAGATACGAAAACTGCTCGCATTCCCGATAACTCCATACTTTTGGATGCGGAGGAGTGCGTGTGTGCCATCTCTTCAGGGCGTTCCTGTCGTGGCGGTTTGTGCGGTACGGCGATTTTCCCAAATAGCAATCGGGTTATAGCTGTCTCCGACGAGCTATTCATGCTGACGATGTTGAAAAAAGTCCCTCATGATTCATGCTTTAATTTGGGGTTGGGCGCGTACCTGAACTCCTCAATCGTCGGAGGCTGGGTAGCCATCGAGTATGGTTATGAGACATTGACAAGGGCAATTCTTCTGGAATTACCCTGCCCAAGTCGAGAAAACCTGATCGCCATCTCGAACTACTTGGCGAAAAAAAGTGTCGGACCCACGGGGCGAAGCCGTCACGTCTATTACCAAGACATCGACGATGCGGTCCATTCGATAATTCCCGAGGAAGAGTTTGAGGGATAATCCCAGCGGAACAATCGCGGTATCGCCGCGACAATATGCTGTAAAACGGGGTGGGTGGTTGCAGCCACCCACCCCACGAATACCTCGGTTCGTCCAAGGTGGTTACGTTCTTTCATTATACCGTTTTCGTCCCGGTGTACACCAGGCAGTTCTCGGTTTTTTGATCGACGAACCTCCTTCGAGGAAAACGTTTTGGCACGACGGGTGTTCCGTCAAAGCCGCTACAACTCGTTTTTTCATCAAGGAGAATTTCGATGAAAAACTCAAGTACGAAGAAGACTGTTAAGAAATCCGCCGGCGCTCAAAAGGCCAAGGCGGTGTCCACTGCAAAATGCAGCGGGTCGCAGTCAAAGAAGTCGCCGAAAAAACCGGCGACGAAAGAGGGTGATCTGATGGACTCCCTGACGCCTGAGCAAGTGTCTGAACTGGTTGACAACCTCTGTGACAAGCTGCGTGACGAACTGTGCGACAGCTTGTTTGACCGTCTGTACGATTGCTTGTTCGGCGAGTTGCATGACTCTCTACGTGAAAGTCTGCACGACGATCTGAGCGACAGTCTGTATGACGACTTGCGTGGCGATCTACAGGCTAAACTGCTCGAAGATCAAGAGGATGACGAGTCGTAACTGATCTTCCGCAGTTGTCTCCTGATGGCCTGCCATTCGCGGCAGGCCATCATTTTTTGTTTCACAAGAATAATGAACATGACCACGACAAATCGCTTTGAACGGACAAGTATTCAAGATATCGTCGCTGACGAAAAATTCCAGCCTCGTGCCAAGCTCAATGAGAGCCGTGTTCGGGAGTATTGTAAAAAATACAGTGAAAATCCAGAGCGCATGCCTCCGATCTCGGTGTACCGAATTAACGGTATTTTGTATGTTGTTTCCGGTTTTCATCGTCTGCAAGCCGCAATCAAGGCGGGAATCGAAACGATTGACGCGTTTGTCAAGGACGGCACTGAAGCAGAGGCCGTCTGGGAAGCACTCGGTTCGAACCAGCACGGGTTGAATCTAAACGCCGGTGACAAGAAGCGTGGCGTCATCATGGCTCTGGAGGCGATGCCGGAACAAAGCGACAACGCGATTGCGGCCCAGATCGGGTGTAGCGGTTCTCTGGTTTGCAAGACCCGCAGGCAACTCGCCGACCAAGGTCGACTGCCAGTGAGCGATACTGTTGTCGGCAAGGAGGGTAAGGTTCAAACACGGCGTAAGCGAAACAAGGTAAATGGGACTCCCGGAACGAAAATCGATATCAAACCTTCCAAGGAAATACTTGATATCGATCAGACGATCGAATGGCTTCTTCAGTCGCAGGAACATGAAGCCAATCCCTCAGCTTTTCTTGTCAAGGTCGTCAAATGTCTTTACGAAGGGCTTCGGGATAAAACCCAGCAACGGAACTTCGCTGTCAAAGCCAGTGTCTTCCTGAAAAGCCAATTGCCACAATTGCATAATGAAGAACAGGAATTGCCTCCTGAGCCATGATTTGTCAAAACAAAATATTTAAAAACCAAACAGGGCCATGCCCGGAAAGCGAGAGTGTTGTTATGAAGCAATCAGAGCAAGACACACTGGAAATTGCCGACGAAAATATTTCTTCCGATACGGAAGAGGTTTATGTCGGCATGTTGGACTGCCATTGCGAACAGGTCGCCGTTGAACTCTTCGATGCGATGAATGAAATCGCTCCCGACCTGTTGGACAAGGTTCAAGGACGCCAAAATCCCGACACGTTGGCCGAGCAGGTTCTATTCTGTTACGAAAGTAGTTATTCGATTGACGATTGGCAGATGGTCGATCCTTCGATCTCTTTGCCTGCGCGTCAAAATGCCCTGGATCCGGTTTTTGAGTTGATCACTTCGGAGAAGCTCGGTATCCGCATGATGGAAACGGAAGACTGGGAACAAGTCTACGGCAGTGACTACGAGTCGCTCGAAGCGTTGAGCAATGAAGAGGTCGACCTGCTCTTCAAGTGCATCCAGCACGTATACGAACTGCACGCCGAGGAAGAGAATACCGATGCAGAAGCCGCTCCATCGGAGGAGTCTTTTGAGTCCGCCCCCGTTACTGCGGACTGGCTGTTCAAGAACTTCCGCGAAACGATCACATCGTTGCCGGTCGCGGACCAGCAACGCGTCAATCTTTTCCAGCCGATTATGGTCACGCTGCTATGTGATGGCTTCAAGGAC
>JBEBTM010000241.1:0-6811 GCA_040393745.1 Thermogutta terrifontis
TTTTTTGGGTCGGCCTCCTCTTTTTTGAAGCGTTGCTTTTCGTCGGCTATGCGTTGGGGGGCGTACCTGGAATAGTTTTTGTCCTGTTGGGCACAGAGTTGCTCGACCAGGATACTGACTTCCTTGGGCGTGGGTCGGCGATGCTCGGTAGAGAGCTCCATGGCAATTTCAAAGTTCCGGGTATTGACCGTCTCCACGGAAAGCCGACCCATAGGATCACTTTGGGCAAAAACACTTGCGGCAAGCAGGATGAACGACACGAATGGAAGGGGAATCGTATTCATGAAAAAAACCGGAATGGAGACAATGCGGAAAAACACCCAGCCGCTTGCGTTTCAGCCGCGAAGCGGGAATCGTCCCATTATACTGAAACCGCCCGCGCTTGAATACGTTTCTGTCGATTGTTTCGGATTTACCGGCAAAAGATTATTTTCGAATCCATCCTGCCTGGACGTCCGATGTTGAGAGTTGAGATTCTCCGTTCTTTCGGAGACCGACTTTCAACGCCAACCTCCCCCTTGGTATGAAACCTCTCGGCCTGAAATTGATCGGTGTGGCGTTCCTTGCCGCATGGATCTTCCTGATCGTGAGCGTGGCCAGTTACAGCCCTGCGGACGATCCCGCTGCGCCGGTATATCCGCGCTCGGAGCAAATTGCCAACCTCTGTGGTTTGCCCGGTGCCAAGGCGTCATCGATTTGCCTGAACCTGTTCGGTTTGGCCACGCCGGTCCTGCTCGCTTATCTCGCTTGGACCACGCTGGGATTCCTGCGAGGTCGACCCGTGGATCAGATTTTCCTCCGAACACTGGGACTCTTCATGGTCCTGACCGGTTTGACCGGATTGGTCGCCTTGAATGCGATGTCGTTCACTTCGCTGAAATTCCCCACAGGCCCCGCGATCGGGCCCGGCGGATATCTGGGAACCACTGTAGCCATGCACCTCGACCGGCACGTCACACAAACGGGCACGTTCCTTTTCCTCGCCAGCGTCACACTGGCCGGGCTCGTTCTCGGAGCGGAAGGGTTTCTGTTGCGTTTTCTTCGGGTCCTGATGCCGTTGGAATGGAAAACGCACGACCAATCCCAATTTAATGAGAACCCCGTTTTCGTCGAATCGGAGCATGCAAAGCATTCCACGGCGGAAAATGCCGCCGAAAATTCGAACGAAATCATCTTCCTGGAAGAGGCGGAAAGAGGCGACGAAACGGCGGAAGAAGTCGGCGTCGGCTGGAGTTTCTTCCGTCGGAAACGAAAGAAGAACCGCATGTCGGAACAGGCGGCGCGGAGTGCCCGCCCCGTTGTCGAAGCCGAGCCCGAATTCGAAGCGGTCGATGAATCCGAAGAAGAAATTCCGTTTCACCGGCCCGAGTATCGGTTGCCGTCACCAACGCTTTTAACCGAGCCGGAACCGTTTGACGAGGAGCAATATATCGAGACGGTTCATCGGCAAGCGCAACAACTCGAAAAAGCGTTTGCCGATTTCGGACTCCAGGTTCAGGTCGTCGACATCCAGACGGGCCCTGTGATTTCACAATTCGAACTCAAGCTCGCCAAAGGTTTGCGGCTCAATAAGATCACGGCGTTGTCCGAAGACCTTGCCATTGCGCTGAAGGTCCCGAGCGTCCGGATCGTGGCCCCGATTCCCGGCAAAAACACCGTGGGCGTGGAACTGCCGAACGAACACCGGCAAATGGTGCTGTTGCGTGACGTGATCGAGCAGCGGTCCGATGCGACCGAGAAATTCGCGATTCCCGTCTACTTGGGCAAAGACGTTTCGGGGAAGCCCATGGTGATCGACTTGACGAAGCTGCCGCACCTTCTCATCGCGGGCCGGACGGGCACGGGGAAAAGCGTTTGCCTGAATTCGATTATCGTTTCCATGCTCATGACACGGAGCCCGGAACAGGTTCGGATGCTCATGATTGATCCCAAGATGGTCGAATTGAGTCCGTACAAAACGATTCCGCACTTGATGCACCCTGTGGTGACAGACATGCGCAAAGCGGAAGCCATCTTGGCCTGGACCGTGGAAAAAATGGAAGAGCGGTACCAGCTTCTTGCCTCGGCAGGGGTCCGTCAGCTCAGCGAGTACAACAAACTTTCCGAACAGGAATTGCGGCGGCGGATGAAACTCGAAGATTGCGACGAAGCCGTATGGGCCGCGATTCCTCGGAAAATGCCGTACATGGTCATCATCGCCGACGAAATGGCCGACTTGATGATGACCGCCGCGAAAGAAGTGGAAACACATATTATCCGGCTTGCGCAAAAGAGTCGTGCCGTGGGCATTCATCTCGTTTTGGCCACACAGAAGCCGACCGTGGATATCATCACGGGACTCATCAAATCGAACCTGCCGGCCCGAATCGCCTTCGGTGTGGCGACGCGCAGCGACAGTCAGGTCGTGCTGGACCGTAATGGTGCCGAGCGACTCCTTGGCAACGGGGACATGTTGTTCCTGCAACCGGGAACCAGCCAGGCGGTGCGTGGACAGGGGACCTATGTGAGCGATGCGGAAATCGAGGGAATTATTGAAACCATCGGTACGGAGGACCAGGATTTCGTCGAGGAATTGGTGGCGATCGATCCCGATGCGGAAGAGTCCGGGGGAGCGGCGAAATGCGGGAAAGCCGACGAGGGCGATGAAGAGTGCGTCCAGCGGGACGAGCTTTACCTCGAAGCCGTGGAGTACATTATCCGGGAGGGCCGAGGATCTTTGTCTTTGCTGCACCGCAAATTTAGCATCGGCTACGGCCGTGCGGCCCGGTTGATCGATTTCATGGCCGAAGACGGTATCGTGGGTCCGTACAACGGCTCACAAGCTCGCGAGGTATTGATGACCCTGGGTGATTGGCGGAGGCAAACGCGCAAGACGTCCGCTGTGCGAACCCTGGAGCCGGAAGAGGAAGACGAACCGGAAACTCCGCCTCGCAAACGGCGGGGAGGCGGCGAAACCAAAACCCGGACCGATGTGCCCGTGCGCCGGGGCGTCACCATCAAACCGCCGCTGGCCCCGCCTTTGGTCAAGGTCGCCCGAGAGCCCGTGACGCCGCAGAAATCGCGGTCAAAGTCGTATTATTCCGAACCGGATTTCTACGAAGACGATGAATTCGACGAGGACGATTACTATATCGTCGGTGAAGACGACGAAGAATCAATACTCTAAAGCTCTCGCCGCATGGGGCCCCGCACCGACGTTCGGGGCCGGTTTCGCCGTGTTTTTCATTAAGCCACGCGGATGCGATTTTCCAGGTTGGCATCGCCGATCAGTTTCAACGCGGCTTCCTGGGCGAGTTGTTTCGTGTAGAAAGTGTGGCAGTAACCGGCAAGGACGACTGTACCGTTTTCGAAAAAAACGCGCATTTCCTGGACGCCGAAGTTGGTTTGCCTTTTGATCAGACGCGCGATTTTACGAATCAGCTCGTCTCCGTCTCCGCGTGAAAAAACCGCCCTTTTTTGCGTGATATCACCACGTAGCATTTCACTTTCCGTCCGAATCGTCGACAAGCTGGTTTCCAATGTCACTGGCATCATGAACTCCTTTCAAGTAATGGGACGTTTGCACGACCGGGTTGTTCAACAACAAAACCCGTCTCGTCGGGAAGGCGCGTTTCCAATCGGAATCAACACCTTGTCCACAGGAGAAATCCCTTTCTATCGAGTTCCCCGCAAGCGGTCCATGCTGCGAGTGAATCGCCGTTTAATCCATCGGCAATCCCTGTTGACATTTCCTTACAAAGCGACCTGCTAATTAAGTCAAGGTCGCCTTCGAACTGGAGCTCGATAACAGTTAAAACGTCGAACCCCAAGGAATTGTTCGCAAAGAAATGTGAAAAGTCCAGCGAAATGTATAAAAATTTTTGATCCGTTCAAAAAAATGATACTTGCTATTCAACCGATGATGGCGATTGTAAAGCTTTTGAAAAAGACAGTCAAGGCCAATTTTCTCGTCTTTTTTGGAGCGGACACTTTGGAACGAAAAATGAAGCCTTTCGACAACAAAACAGGCAAGATAGGACGGCCAGGAAATTGCTGTCGGGCGTTTTCCAAGACAAATGCAAAGCCGAGAACGGGCTGCCACAAAGATCAAGGCGTTTGAACGGGGCTCTTTTGCGCGTCCCCGTTCAAACGGCCATGGATTCGAAAGATTTCAGAATGCCGATTTTTGGAGAATATCCCTCCATTCCGTCATCCCCACCCGCACGGGATGACGGTCGTTAACTCTTTGGGGTTTAAAGGCACTCTCTTATACGTCGAGATTCTTAACTTCCAAGGCGTGTTTCTCGATAAACTCCCTACGAGGTTCAACCTTGTCACCCATCAGGATTCGGAACAGTTCATCCGCCGCGGCCGCATCTTCCATGGTTACCTGAATCAGCGTCCGGTTGTCCAGGTTCAGCGTCGTGTCACGAAGCTCTTCCGGGTTCATTTCGCCGAGCCCTTTGAATCGGGTCACCTGGAGCACCTTCGAACTCACGTTCAGAATCTCCGAGAGCAGTTCCCGGAGATATTCGAGCCAAAGCTAAGATTCCCCTCTTCTCAGATAATACAGGGCCGTATCCGAACCGGTTCGTTCCTTGGACATGAGCGTATCGATTTCGAAACCCAATTCCCGCAGTTCGGCCAGATGCTTGTTCATCGTGCGAACCTCGTGCATTTCGATAATCCAGAGCTTCGGCTGGTGATCCGTGAGTACGGTCGGGTCGGTTTCTTCCACACCCATTCCGGCATCCACGGCGATTTCCCGGCCGGCTTCTTTTTCGATTTTCTCTTGGAATTCCCGGAGCTTTTCGCGATCGGTAAACCAATACTCTTCTTTGTCGTAGAAGACGTGATACACCGCGAGCTTGGCCGTTTCGGGGTCCTGGTACATCGCATGAGTCCGAAGGCTGATGCCGCGCCGTTCCAGCGTAACAATGGCTTCCTCCAAGGCCGCGAGAACCTTGCAGAGTTTTTCCAGGTCGGCTCCTTCGAAGGTCCGGCCGTCGCCGGGGTCGAAAACGGCGTTGCTGAGTCCGAGTTCGAGCAGAATCTTGCGCATTTCCTCGTCCGTCTGAATGTATTCGTCTTTCTGCCCCTTGCGGCGAATCCGGAACAGGGGCGGGCAGGCGATGAAAACGTGGCCCGCCTGGATGAGCTGGTACATCTGCCGGTAGAAGAATGTGAGCAAAAGCGTACGGATATGCGACCCGTCCACATCGGCGTCGGTCATGATCACGACTTTACCGTAGCGTCGTTTGGTCAAATCGATTTCTTCGCCGATTCCGCTGCCCAAGGCCGTGATCATGCTCCGAACCTCCTCGTTGGCGAGAACCTTGTCCTCCCGGGCTTTGTAGGCGTTGATGATCTTACCTCGCAGCGGCAGAATGGCCTGGTATTCCCGGATGCGTCCGCCTTCGGCGCTGCCGCCGGCGGAGTCCCCTTCGACGAGGTAGAGTTCGCATTTATCGACTTCTCGGCTCGAACAATCGCGGAGTTTCCCCGGCAAACCGCCGTGGGAAAGCGCGCCTTTGCGTTCCCGAACGAGCGCCCGGGCTTTTCGTGCGCTTTCCCGGGCTTCGGCGGCGACGATGCCTTTCTTGACGACGACCTGCGCGACCTTGGGATTTTCTTCCAGGAATTTGGCGAGATGTTCGCCGAAAATCGAATTGACGATGCCTTCGACTTCGCTGTTGCCCAGCTTGGTTTTCGTTTGCCCTTCGAACCGGGGATTGGGAACCCGGACGGAAATCACGGCGGTGAGCCCTTCTCGGAAATCCTCGCCCGTGGGCACGGGAGCCTTGTCCTTGAAAAGTCCGTTGTTTTTGCCGTAATTATTGAGCGTCCGGGTCAAGGCGGTCCGGAAACCGGAAAGGTGGGTTCCGCCTTCGATGGTGTATATATTATTAACGTACGACCGCAGGTTTTCCGTGTATTCGACCGAATACTGGATCGCGATGTCCACGGCGACTCCTTCGGCGTGGCCTTCGACGTGGATGATTTCCTTGTGAGCCGGCTCGGTCGAGCGGTTCATGTTCGCGACGAAATCAACGAGCCCGTTTTCGTACTGAAAAACATCTTCCGTGCCCGTACGGGCGTCGCGGTAGATGATCTTCACGCCCTTGTTCAGGAACGCGAGGTCCTGCAACCGGCGGTACAGGATATTGTAATCGAATTTCCGATCGGGAAAAATTTCCTCGTCGGGCATAAACGTGGTTTTCGTGCCGCGTTTGTCGGTTTTGCCCACTTTGGTCACTTCGCCCGTGGGGATGCCTCGCTCATATTCCTGGTGATAGATCGTGCCGTCTCGGGCCACGTCGACTTCGCACCATTCGGAGAGGAAGTTGACCACGGTCACGCCCACACCGTGGAGCCCGCCCGAAGTCTGGTAGGCCCCCTTGGAGAACTTGCCGCCGAATTTCAGGACCGTCATCACGCCTTCGAGCGTGGATTTTTGCAGGTCGGGATGGAAGTCGACGGGAATGCCGCGTCCGTCGTCTTCGACCGTGAGGCTGCCGTCATTGTTGATTTGGACCAGGATTTTCGTGGCGAAACCAGCCATGGCTTCGTCGATCGAGTTGTCGACGACTTCGCTGACCAGGTGGTGTAGGCCGCGCGACGTGGTATCGCCGATGTACATCGCAGGTCGCTTGCGGACGTGTTCCTGATCGGAGAGATGCTCCAAGTCCTTGGCGGTGTACTCCTCGTTGGCTCCGGGAAGCGGCGTGGGATCGGGACTGAAGATGAATTCCTCTTTGGGGGATTCCGATGCGGGATCGTTCATGTTTTCGTTTTGAAAATTATTTTCGCTCATGGTTCAAGTAAGTCGTTA
>JBEBTM010000242.1:0-6786 GCA_040393745.1 Thermogutta terrifontis
CATGCACTTGGGCGGACGGCTGTTCGACGATTTGTTTTACCGTTGGTACTGCGATTTGAATCCCGGTAAGGAAGAAGAACTCCGCCAAAACGGGGACGATTTCTTCGTTCGGGTTTATCATTGCCGGGAATGGAAGGAAAAATTCTCGCAGTTTATGGCCAAGGGAACGAAAAAACCGTTCGCTTATGTTTTGGGCGAATACGGCAAAGTCACGGGAATTACTTGGGACGATTTCCTCGACCGAGCCCGGCGGTACGTTCCTACGGAATCATTCGTACGATTTCAAGCCGAATCCGGCTCACCCCTGCCGGAGCGTTTGACAAACGGTAAAACCGATCTGCTCCGATGGTTCCAGGATTCGTTGGAATCCGGCTTGAAAGACGCCCGAATCGACATTCGTGACATTCACGTCATCGCCCTAGCCGGGGGCAGTTGCCAGTGGTCCTTTATCGGCGAGTATTGCCGGGAAATATTGCAAAACGAACATTTTTTCCGCAGTAATCAACCATACGCGACGATCGCCAACGGCCTCGCGGTACTCCCGGCTCTCGAAAGGGATTTCGAACGAAAAAAAGAGGAACTCGAACAAAAACTCCCGACATTTCTGCAAACGATCAACGAAGGCATTTCGAGAGAACTCGGCCAGGCTCGGTCCCGTATTGTTTCAAAAATTCTCGTTGAGCTTTACGACGGAAAGATCAGGCCGATTTTGCTCGACTTCCGCGGAAGAGGCGGAACGGTCGCCAAGCTGGAAGCTGATATCGGTCGGGAAGCCAAGAGTTTCGAGCCTCGGATCAACGGAATCGTCGAGGAGGAAATCGTCGGCGGCATGCACGCTTTGTTCGGCATGGTTCTCGATAACGTCCGAAAATGGCTGAAGGAAAACGACCTGCGAATGGGCGAAGTCGAACGGCACGACGGCTTTTCCGCCGGAAAAATCGACCTGGGACGTCTTGATCCGAAGGTCGCGAAATCGATCGTCGATGTCGTCAACACGATTGTCGGAACGATTATCGTGATCGTCATCGCGAACATTTGCGGCGGAGGCGGCACGGCGTTGCTGCTGGGCGGGCCGTTGGGCTTGCTTCTCGGTACGGTAATCGGTGTTGCGGTGGCCATTCTCGCCGTTTCGGTCGGAAAAGAAAAAGCGACGGAAATGGCTAAGAGTTTTACGATACCGTCGAACGTTTCTCCGATACCGGGCACGAGAGTCAATCCGCTCAACGCGATCCTGACGGACAATCGCGTCGCATCCTGCCGGACGGACATGGCCAAGGACTTGACACGGAAGCTCGAAGAGTCGTCCGGCGGTATTTTGCGGGAAGTCGAATCGAGAGTCGACCGTTTGGTCCGCGACGAAATCGCCCGGCTCAGTATCGTCAATATTCGCTGATTTCCAGCCGGAACCGACCATTCAGGTGTTTGTGCAAAAGCCCCCCCATCCGGGAAGGGGACGTTTTGCCACCATCGCCCCCGGATCGTACTACTTCACCATTTTTTTCAATGCGCGGTCGATTTGACGCACCGCTTGACGAAGGCGGTCCTCTTTTTCTACCAGGGCCAGCCGCATGTACCCTTCGCCGGCTTCACCGAAGGCCGAACCGGGACTCACGACCACGTTCGCTTCTTGCAAGAGGAGCATGGCGAAGTCGAAGGTCGACATTTTTTTCGCCCACTCCGGCGGAACCTGCTGCCAAACGAACATCGACGCCTTGGGTTTCACCACGGGCCATCCGATCCGTTCCAAGCCGCCGCAAAGCACGTCACGTCGCTTTTGGTACACTTTCGCCTGCTGTTCCACGGATCGGTCCGCATGGCGAATCGCCGCGATGGCCGCAATCTGAATCGCCGAAAAAACGCCGTAATCGTAATAGGTTTTGATTGTCGCCAAAGCCCGGATGATTTCGGCGTTTCCGGTACAGAAACCGACTCGCCAGCCCGCCATGTTGTAGCCTTTGCTCATTGTCGTGGTCTCCACGCCCACGTCCATCGCGCCGGGCACGGACAGGAAACTGGGGGCTTTATAGCCGTCGAAACAAACGTCCGCATAGGCGATGTCGCTCACAACCATGAAGCCGTATCGCTTGGCCAGCTTGACCACGTCAACGTAGAAGTCCTGTTCGACGACCGTTGCCGTGGGGTTGTGCGGGTAATTCATGAGCAACACTTTCGGCCGGGGACACATCCGCTGGCATGTTGTCGCAATGTTCGAAAGCAGCTTGTCCGGTTTGGTTACGTCCAAGAGCAACACATTGGCCGAAGCAAGCATGGGGGCGTGTAGGTGAGCCGGAAAGTATGGCGACGGAACAATGACCGTATCGCCGGAACCGAGCAAGGCCAGGCAGAGGTGGGAGAGCCCTTCTTTCGAACCGAGACAAACGATGGTTTCCGTTTCAGGGTCGATCCGAACACCGTAATATTTCAGGTATCGGGCCGCGACTTCCCGTCGCAGTTGAGGCAAACCGCGGGCGTGGCTATAGGCGTGGACCTTGGGATTGCAGGCCGCTTCGCGCAGTTTTTCGATGATGAGCGGATTCGGCGGATCGCTGGGACTGCCCATGCCGAGGTCGATCACATCCGCGCCGGTCTTGCGTTTCTCGTATTTCAGCTTGTTCAGCTCGGCGAAGAGATACGGAGGCAACCGCCGAACCCGTTCGGAAACAGCGATGGTAAATGGGGCGGAGTTCTCCTCGGGTTGGTCGTCGGCGACATGATCGGGGGATACGTCGTCCATGGGACGACCGTCATTTTGGTCTTCCAAGCGGTCCAAATCGCAGTCACTAGCGTTTTTTTTCTTCATGGCGGTAAACCGGCGTCCAGGGTGCCGGGCAAATGGTTGACCGAAAACAAACCGAATCATGATACCAGAAACACGGTTTATTTCAATTCCCACCGGTGTGCCTCGGAAATTGGGTGCGTCGTTATTTTGTCGGCACTTTCGTGCCCAGCGATTTCGTGCGTTCACGGCTTTCGGTTCAAGGTGTCTGTTTGCGATTGCTCGGTTGATCGTCGTCTCGGTGGACGCTCTTCAAACAACCCTGTGATTCAATCCGAGGGAAATCCGGAGATCTTTCCAATGATTTTTTGACCCAACGGCGGATAACGGCAAAGGTTTCGGCGAAGGAGCGTCGGATGCCGTGTTTGAGCCTGGGATCGGTGATTTGGTGAAAAACGGCGGCAAGTTAGGAAAGACAGGTCGACGACATGGCGACTCCTGACTATGCAATCGTCCTGTGAGAACGAACTGTCGCCTTGACACCCTGGCGTGAATCGCCGATAATTTCCGAATCTCGATTGAAACCCGTTGGTTTCCCACGCTTTCCCCGCAAAAAAAACATGAAAGATTCTTACGACGTGATCGTCATCGGTTCCGGTTTGGCCGGCATGACGGCTGCCAATATTCTCGGGCGCTCCGGGCATTCGGTCCTGCTTTTGGAGCAGCATTTCCAGTTTGGCGGTTTGGCCGCGACATTCAAACGGCGGGGCGGAATCATTTTCGACGTATCCCTGCATGGCTTTCCCGTGGGCATGGTGAAAAGCTGTCGGCGTTATTGGACGCCGGAAATCGCGGACCGAATCGTTCAGTTACCCAAAATCCGGTTCGACAACCCGCAATTCACGCTGGAAACCACATTTGACCGCGAGGATTTCACCCGGCTTTTGATCGAGAGATTCGGCATCCCCAAGGAAACCGTAGTCGCCTTTTTCGACAAAGCCCGAAGTATGTCGCACTACGACGACCAAGCGACCACGGCCCGGCAACTGTTCGAGGAATTCGTCCCCGGCCGGAAAGACGTGGTTCGTCTGCTCATGGAACCGATCACCTACGCCAACGGCTCCACGCTGGACGATCCGGCCCTGACGTATGGGATCGTTTTCTCCAATTTCATGTCCAAAGGAGTTTACACCTTCCGCGGCGGCACCGACGTGCTCATCGACATGATGGCCGCGGAGCTGAAAAAGAACGGCGTGGACATGGAAAAATCGGCCCCGGTACGAAAAGTGCTCGTCGAAAACGGCCGGGTCGCGGGCGTGGTGGTCCGTAAAAAGAACGGCGAGGAAACCACCGTTCGGGCCAAGGTGGTGCTCTCCAACGCGAATCTCAAGGGGACGATTTTCGACATGGTCGGCCGGGAGAATTTCTCGCCCGATTTCATCGCGGAAGCCGAGGCGGTGCGGCTCAATAATTCGAGTGCCCAGGTTTACATGGCGCTGAAACCGGGCTATGAAATCGACGAAAACCGCTGCGGCGATTTACTGTTCACGTCCACGGCCCCGGAGTTCAACTCGGAAATGCTGCTGAGCCGCAATATTACGAGCCGAACGTTTTCGTTCTATTATCCCCGAACCCGGCCGGGCACGGACCGATGCTATGTCGTTTCCAGCACGAACGCCCATTTCAAAGACTGGGCCGACCTGCCGAAGGAGGAGTACGAACGGCAAAAAGCGGATCTCACCGAAAACACGATCGCTTACCTCGAAAAATACATCCCGGACGTCCGGGACAATCTCGATTGGACCGAGGCGGCCACGCCGAAAACCTTTGAGAGATACACCGAACACTGGGGCGGTTCCAGTTTTGGCACGAAATACGAGGGCTTGGCCGTAAGCCGTCGTTTGCACCAGGAAATCCCGGGGCTTTTCCACGCAGGCAGCGTGGGGATCATCATGTCCGGCTGGCTCGGGGCCGTGAACTACGGCGTGATCGCGGCGAACGATATCGACGCATTCCTGCTGGATTGAAACTGCAACCAATTTAATGCGCCGGCCACACGCCGACGTTTGGCCGGCGTCGTGATCATTCCCGGTAAAACCAAGACCGAAACACGCAATGCCATTCGTCGTCCATCGCTTACCCCCGACTCATTGTGAGATGATTGCCATGCCTGCTCGAATGACCCTCGCTTTTTTACTTCTTATTCCTACGAGTATCTTCGCTGCCGGATTTACGGATGAACCTGCCGTACTCAAATCGCACAAAGGCCAAATCGTTGCCACAGCGATCAGTGCCGACGGAACCCGCGCGGTCACGGCGGGCATCGATAAAACGGCCCTGCTCTGGGATGTCGACAAGGGTGAAATTTTACACAAATTCGAAACGCAAACGCTCCCCCTGACCGCCGCGACCGTTTCTCCCGACGGCAAAATCGTCCTCACGGCTTCCCGGGACAAGTCGCTCCTTGTTTGGGATGCCGAGACGGGTAAGGAGTTACGGCGGTTTCCCGAATTCAAGGATCCGGTCACGTCCCTGCTTATGGGGCCCGGCGACAATACCGTTTTCACGGGCACTGCCGGCGGCGACCTTTGGCTCTGGGACCTTGACAATCCCACGGAACCGAAGCTCACGTTTAAAGGGCACACAAAACCGATTCAGGCCCTGGATTACAACACTAAAACAAATCGGCTCCTTTCCGGCGCTGCGGACAAAATCGTTGCCGTCTGGGATGCCGAAACGGGCGAGATTGCCGTTCCGCTGCCTGAAACGCATAAAGGTGCGGTGCTTTCCGTTGCATTCAGCCCCGATGGTTCGCTTGCCGTTTCCGGGTCCGCCGACAAGACGGCCCTGCTCTGGGATTTAAACGAACGAAAAATCGCGGGCCGCTTCACGAACCATAAAGACGCCGTCGCCTTTGTGGCCGTCGCTGCCGATGGGAAAACGATCCTCAGCGGTTCAAAGGACCGAAATGTCTTCTTCTGGGACCGGCAAGGCAAAATAGTGGCATCGTTCAACGTGAAACAACCGATCGTCACCGGTGTTCTCAGCGCCGACGGGGGCGAAGCGATTCTCGGTACGCAAACCGGTTCGGCCCTCACCGCCGGACTCGATATCGTCGCTTCCGCGCAAGCCGGCGCCGTTGCGGGTGATGACGGGAATGAGCGTCTGATCATGCGATTTCAAGGACACGAAGACAAAGTCACCTCGGTCGCCTTCGGTTCACAGAACGATACTTTCGCCAGTGCATCGTTCGACCAGCGTGTCATTCTGTGGCGTTATCGCGACGGAAAAACCGCCTCGGGGACGCTGAACCTGGACGCCCAGGCCCTTGGTGTCGCCGTTGCCGAAGACGGACGCAGCGTCGTCGTGGCCCCGGAAAGTCTGTCCGTGATCTATTGGAATTCCGGGAGCAGGGACAATGCCAAAATGCTCAACGCCCATGGCGAACCGCTCAGTTGCGTCGCTGTCGCACAACGGGGATACGCTTGGGTGTCCGGAGGCAAGGATGGCGTGATTTTCCTCTGGAACGCCGACGGTAAAGACCCCACGGGTCGTCTTTCGGGCCACAAGGAAGCGATCCTGGATGTGGAATTCAGCCCCGACGACACGAAAATCGCTTCGGCTTCCGGGGACGGCACGGCCGCGATCTGGGATATTCACATGAAAAAACCGATCAAGGTTTTCAAGGGCCATAAAAACGTGGTCCGTTGCGTCACGTTCAGTGCCGATGGAAAACGCATCGCGACGGGTTCCTACGACAACACCGCGATTCTCTGGGACGCCGCGACGGGTGAACCGATCCGGACCTTCCGGGGCGGCATCGAAAAAGGCGTTTTCGGCATCGCCCTCTCCAAGAACGGCAAACGCCTCTTTACCGGCGGCGGCGACGGCCTGATCGTTATTTGGGATACGGAAACCGGCGAGAAACTCGAAAACCTCACGGGGCAGCCCGGTGCGGTCACGAGCCTGTCCCTGAGTCCCGACGGCACAAAACTGCTCAGTTCCGGCGGCGACGAAATCCTGCTCTGGAACGTAGAAGACGGGGGCGACGTGGAATAGAAACGGCAAGC
>JBEBTM010000243.1:0-6784 GCA_040393745.1 Thermogutta terrifontis
ACCTGACGCCGGATGTCGACGAGCGGCTCGAAGCGTTCATGAAAAGCGCCGACGAGGAAAAGCCTGACTTTCTCATCAGTCTCGGCGATTTTTCGCACGCTATTCCGGCCAACGAATCGTTCCGGGAGCGTTTCGCCGCTTCGGGTCTGCCGACGTACCACGTATTGGGCAATCACGAAATGGACCGGGTTTCCAAGGCGGAAGCGGCCGCGTTCCTGGGAATGCCGTCGCCTTATTATTCGTTCGATATCGGCGGATATCATTGCGTCGTCATGGATCCGAACCACATCTATACCGACGGCAGGTTTATCGACTACGAGAAGGGCAACTACTTCAAGCACGGCGGCAACGTCGGCTACATGAACGACGAACAGTGTGAATGGCTGGCGGCGGACCTGCAAAAGACGGAACTGCCGACCTTCCTGTTTTCGCACCAGAGCCTGTTGCACGACGACGGCGGCATCCCGAACCGGGCCTATGTCCAGCGAATTTTGGAAAAGGAAAACGAACGTGTCGGCCGGAAGAAGGTGTTCGGTTGTTTCAACGGACACCATCACCGGGATTATTACCGCCGGATGAGCGGCATCGATTATTTCAGCGTGAACAGTGTGTCCTATGACTGGCATGGGAAAAAAATACAGGGTCTTTATCCGGAGGAATGGGTCGCGAAGTATCCGAATCTCGTCAACATGACCATGTACAAGGACCCTCTCTTCTGTTTCGTGACGATCGACGACGGCGGTACGTTGACACTGAAAGGCGTCCGGAGCCGCTGGGCCGTCCCTCCGCCGGAGAATGATCCGTCGGAAAGCGTCCGTTACGGTCGTGAAAGTACGCCGGCGATCAGCGACCGTCGGGTGTCGATTGAATGTGCCCCGGGATTGACAAGCCCGGGGGTTTCGACCGCAGCGACGCCGCTGCTGCGATAAAACGGAGAGGATATTCGTACTTTTTTACGTTCGTATTCGTTTCATAAAATTCCCTTTTATGCCATGCGTGAGTTTCGTATTCATCGTTTTTTCCGCCTTGCCGTCATTGGATTCGCCTTAACGATGCCGGTTGCCGTCACGGCCGATTTTGAATTCGAAATCGATGCCCGGACTTTCGAACGGGGCAATATGGCCGCCAATGAACAGTATCGCGCCGGCGGACCGCCCGTCATTGCGTTCGGAGGAGTCGATCCCGCCGAAGTCGAGTACGATATTCCGTTTCCGCTCGCGGGTCGATACACCCTTTCCCTTTTGGTCGCCGTTGCGGAACTCAGGCCGGTCGACGTCTATTTCGATGGCAAACCGGTCGGGACCGTGTGCGATACCCGACGGACGAAAAGTTGGAATTCCATTGACGCCCATTGGGATGGGAGCATCGAATTGACCGTTTCCGAGCCGGGTGAACATACCGTGAGACTGATCACGAGAAACACACCGCCGCCGCACATCGCGAAGTTGAAGTTGACCACATCGGTTCCGATCGAACCCGCTTGGATGCCATATCGCCCCAATGCGAAAGTCATTGTCGAGGATATCGTCAGGATCGATCATGATCAATTCCAAGGCGAGACGAACCTGACCGCGGCGGAACCGAAACCGGAGGCGATTCGTCGTGCCGTCATGGATCTGATTGAAACCTACGGCGAGCGGTATCCGCAGGGACCGAAGTATCTGGAGCGGCTCGATCAATTGGAGAAAACGCCAAATCAAGGGGAACTGAGCAAACTTCGTTTTGAATCGCTGTTCCTAAACAATCCGGTGATCGATTTCGACCGAATCGTTCTCGTGCGGCGCCATCGGAAAGGCCCCGCGCAAGGGTTTCCCACGAATTTTCAAAGTCTTTCGTCACTCCCCAAAGGCGGATACGACGATGAAATCATGTTCCTCTCGACCCGTTTGCCGCAAGATGCGCTTGTTTCGTTTTATAAGCCGTCGCGCGACACCTTGCTCAGCGATCTCGATCTCGACTTCGACGCGTCCCGAATTCTCTTTTCCGCCGTCGGAGACAACAACCGCTGGCAACTTTTCGAGTCCGACATGGCGACCGGTGCGACCGTGCAAAAGACGAAGGGGGATGCCGACATCGATTTTTACGACGCCTGTTATCTGCCCGACGGTCGCATCATCACGACGTCGACGGCTCCGATGATCGGCGTTCCCTGCGTTGACGGCGATTCGCACGTGGCCAATCTCTTTTTGATCGACGAAAAACAAGGCGGGATGCGACAGCTCTGCTTCGACCAGGAACACAACTGGTGCCCCACGGTTTTGAACAACGGCCGGGTTTTATACACTCGTTGGGAGTACGCCGACACCCCGCACGCCAACACGAGACTGTTATTCCATTGCAACCCGGACGGAACGTCTCAACTGGAGTATTACGGGAGCAACAGCTATTGGCCGACCTCGGTTTTCATGGCACGACCGCTTCCGGGACATCCGTCGAAAGTCATTGCGGTCATCGGCGGTCATCATGATGCCGGCCGCATCGGCGAACTGGTGATTTTCGATCCGGCTTTGGGACGACACGAAGCGGATGGCGCGGTCCAGAAGATTCCCGGCTTCGGCAAAAAAATCGTGGCGACCGTCGCAGACGGCCTGACCCGGAAAGCATGGCCGAAATTCGTGCATCCGTTTCCCCTGTCGGAAAAATATTTTCTCGTTGCCGCGAAGCCGACGCCGGAATCGCTGTTCGGAATTTATCTGGTCGACATTTTCGACAACATGATCTTGATCAAGGAATTGCCGGATAACGGTCTGTTCGAACCGATTCCGTTAAAAGCGCAAGCATCTCCCCCCATCATTCCCGACCGCGTCGACCTGAAAAAAACCGAGGCCGCCATTGCCGTGACCGATTTGCGATTCGGCCCCGGTTTGGAAGGAATTCCGCCGGGAGTTGTCAAGGAACTGATGGTGTTCACTTATCATTATTCCTACCACGACATCGGCGGGTTACTGGGCAGTGTCGGACAGGACGGTCCTTGGGATATCCGGGGCGTTTTGGGAACCGTGCCGGTCGAGGCGGATGGCAGCGCCCATTTCCAAGTGCCCGCCAACCTGCCGATCGGGATCCTGCCGCTTGACGAAAACGGTCAAGCCCTGCAAGTGATGCGGAGCTGGATGACGGCCATGCCGGGCGAAAATCTCCATTGCCTCGGATGCCATGAAGAGCAGAACGGCTCGCCGCCGGCATTGCAACGTCTGCCGATGGCCTTACGAACGGCGCCGCGCTCGATCACGCCTTACAGCGTCCCCGATCCCGAGGGCAAGACGCTCTTGGGACGGCTCAACGTCCGGGGCTTTTCGTTTCAAGACGAAGTGCAGCCGGTTCTGGACAGGCATTGCGTGTCCTGCCACAACGGAGAGGCGGAAAAGCAGGCGAAAACCGCCAAAATGAACGGTGTCGCGGTTGGAACCTCGCTCGACGGCAAGCCGATCGCGCTCGATTTGAGTTCGCGACCGCTGATCGGTTGGACGTCGCAGATGGGCGGTAATTCCGGTTGGCACGACCGTGGAGGCAAATGGACCGTCGCGTACGACAATTTGCAGCGTTTCGTGCGACGGCCCGGTATCGAGAGCGACTACCATCTTCTCATGCCGATGGAATTCTCGCCCAATACGACGGAACTGGTTCAAATTTTGAGGAAAGGCCACTACGGGGTCCAACTTGATGCCGATGCCTGGAACCGACTCCTCACGTGGATCAATATGAACACGCCTTATCACGGTACTTGGAGCGGTATGAACAATTCCCGGCATGTTCCCGCAATGGCTCAGCGGCGCATGGAACTCGCGAAACTTTACGGTACGGAGACCATCGGATTCGAGGAAAAACGAACGGACGTTTCGACGATGCCGAAAACGACCGCCCCTCCCGCTTTTGTGCCGACCACGGAAACACCTGTTGAAGTCCACGCCTGGACGCCGCCGGAAATGGATGCCATTGAAACGAAATCAATTGATCTCGGAGATGGCGTTACGATCCGATTGCGGAAGATTCCCGTCTACGGAAAGCTGGAAAAACCGTTTTGGATCGGCGAATTCGAGGTGACCAATGCCCAGTTTCGGAAATTCGATCCGGAACATGACAGCGGTCACGAGTCCCGACAGGGTTATCAGTTCGGCCGGCGCGGTTACGACGTCAACGGCGACTCGCTTCCCGTGGTTCGGGTCCGGTGGAATCGGGCACAAGAGTTTTGTCGTTGGCTCGGCGAAAAAACGAAGATGAATATCGATCTACCGACGGAAATCCAGTGGGAATACGCTTGCCGGGCGGGTACGACAACACCGTTCTGGTTCGGGGACGCCGATTCGAACTTCTCGGATTATGCGAACATGGGCGACCGGCGATTGAAGGAATTTGTGGCGGACACGTCGCATGCGTTCTATACCGGCGTTTGGATTCCAGGCAACCCGAATCCGTTCGATGATCGGATTCCTAAAGACGAGCGTTTCGACGACGGAGCCTTTTTGCAGACGGTTCCGGGCCGGTACCAACCGAACCCGTTCGGGCTTTATGACATGCACGGGAATGTTGCCGAGTGGACCGGAAGTGAGACGGCGCACGGCGAAAAGATCGTCAAGGGCGGCTCTTGGTACGACCGCCCTTACCGTTGCGCATCGGACTACCGGATTTCCTACCCGCCCTACCAAGGCGTATTCAACGTCGGCTTCCGTATCGTGGCGGAAGAGGTTCCCTAAGGTTTTCGCCGGTAACGGAATTGCTCACTCGAACGAGAACGACGCATGACCTTGGAGGAATCTGATGACGAAATCGGCGCTGGATTTCATCGCCGGATCGGAAAGCGACTGCTGGACGTAACGCAAGGCGGGATTACCCTGGATGCCCTCGGCCGCGCCCTGCCGACTGCCGGCCTGCTGGAGCGTTTCCATGAGCTGCGCAAGTTTGGCAATTTCCTGGAATTGCTCCTGCCAGTTGCCGCTTTTATTGAGGAACTGTTCCATGCCTTCCTTGCCGGGAATGTTTTCCATGAGAAGCAGGCCTTGATCGCCGTCCTTTATGCTCATGTCCTGCGAAGCGTCCATTCCGGCCGATTTCATGCTCGCAATCAGGCTCGATTCGAAATTTTTGAGTTTCATCTGGAGCATGTTGGCCAGCATGTCGCCACGTTGTTTGAGCTGGGCCAGCCCGGTCAGGTCCAATTCGCCCGACTCGCCGGGGGCCTGTATGTCCGTACTCAAAAACTGCTGGAGCATCTGGGCACTGGGCGAAAGCGTCAAACTGTCCGTGGGAAAAACGCTACTGCCGCTGACGGGCGTGCCCGTCCCGCCGGGCAGGGCGGGCCTGTTGGCACCGAAAAGGTTCATGTAATTACTGATCGTGGAAACGGCTCCGCTCATGATTGAAACGCAAAAAATGGGGGGTTGAGGCCAAGAAGTCTAAAGATGACGCCGAAAGATAGCGATTTTCGTTCTGAGGGTCCATAGGAATTTTCGGCAACGGTCGCAAAAGCTCTCCGCAATACCATGCTCCGCGAGAAAAAAACATCACAAATCCCATTCACATCATGGATAAAGTCTTCGTCACGGGCAGTACCGGATTCATCGGCACTCAACTTGTCGCCAAACTCGTCCAGCGCGGTTTTGCCGTGCGGGCATTGGTCCGGAAACCGATGGAATCGACATCTGAAATCGAGTATGTGCAAGGAGATATTGCCGACGTGGAATCGATTCGCCGTGGCATGGACGGCTGTCGGTACGCCTTTCACCTGGCCGCTTACGCCAGAAACTGGTCTCGGGATCCCGGCGTGTATGATCGCCTGAATGTCCAAGCTACGGAGGATGTTTTTACGATGGCCCGAAATCTTGGCGTGGAACGGATCGTCTGGACTTCCAGTGTGGTCACGCTGGGGCCAACGAGGCCGGGAACGGTCGGCGATGAGAGCATGCCGCGCGCCACGGAAAAATTCTTCACCGCCTATGAACGAACCAAGACCGAAATGGAGCGCCGTTCGGCCCACTGGGTCGCCGAGGGATTGCCGCTGGTGATCGCGAATCCGACTCGGGTTTACGGACCGGGCCTCTATTCCGAGGCGAACTCGGTCTCCAAGCTCATCGACGAATACCGACGAGGCCGCCTTCCGGTCCTGTTCAATTTCGGTAAAAACATCGGAAATTATGCCTTGGTCGACGATGTTGCCGAGGGGCATATTCTCGCTTTAGAACGAGGTCGCCCCGGCGAGCGATACATTCTCGGCGGCGAAAACGCTTCGCTCAAGGAATTGTTTCGGACCGTGGACCGCGTTGACGGTAAGAAGCGGCTCCAGATTCCCATCGCATGGTTCATGCCGCTTGTCCTGTCGAACGGCATGCTGGCGGCGGCGAACCTGTTCGGCGTCTATCCAACATTCACGCCCGGCTGGATTCGAACGTTTCTGGTCGATTGGGCGTACTCCAGCAGAAAGGCCGAAGAGGAACTCGGATATCGAATCACGCCTTTTGAAGAGGGGGTCCAACGAACATGCCGCTGGCTCTCGGAGTTGACACGCTAGGCTCGATCTGCGAAAATGGAGGATCGGGACGTCGCGTTGCGTGATCCCCGGACATTCCGCCTTCCATTTCCCTGAATTTCAAGCCACGATGATTTATTGTTCCATCCCCCTGGTGATCGTTTTCTCTCTCTGTTATGCGGCGACGCGGCACGAGGACATGCGTCGCATCTTTCGACACGCCTTGCACTTCGGCGGCGGCTTGACGCTCTTCCTGGTGGTCGTCCTGATCATCATGGAAATCCTCTACCGTCTGGTGCGATAATCCTCAACAAGGGAGCCCCC